>CAZPCE010000471.1:0-2008 GCA_964584915.1 uncultured Arenimonas sp.
CTTCCGATTGATTCACCGATTTCAGCGGCGTGATTTTCGGCGTGTGGGTATCGCCTGCCCAGCCCCCCTGTCGTGTGGATTGTTTCGCCGCTGCGGCCGATTCGACTACAAATTCACTGAGCGTATTCCAGGCACCACATTCGCCGCATTGGCCCTGCCATTTGTTATGGTCGGCCCCGCATTCACTGCAGACGTAAGCGGTTTTGGATTTGGATTTGGAAGTTGCCATCGGAGTTTATGCAATCCGCAGTGGGTGGGAATCGAACAAGAAAGCTTTTTCGTTGATGCACTATATCCGAATGACGATGAAAGTAATTCGGCACTAAACGGTTTTATCTGTAGGGATTTTCCGACAACCCGTTCTCAAAACACGAGACACAAAAAAACCCGCCAAAGCGGGTTAATGGATCTGCCGGAAATAGGAATCGAACCTACGACCTCATCATTACGAATGACGCGCTCTACCAACTGAGCTATTCCGGCGCAGGCCGCGATTTTAAGGCTTTAGCGGGGGCGGGTCAATTTATAAAGTCAGTCCACCAGCACCAGACGCAACTCCTTGGGAAGCGCAAACACGATGTTTTCAGGCTCTCCGTCGAGTTCGGTCACAATGCCGCCGCCCAGGGATTGCAGCTTGGCGATGACGCCCTGAACCAATATCTCTGGTGCCGATGCGCCTGCAGTGACACCGATATTCTTGCGACCAGTGAGCCATTCAGGCTTGATGAATTCTGCACCATCGATCAAATAAGCCTCGCAACCCTCTTTTTCAGAGAGTTCACGCAGACGATTGGAATTGGAACTATTGACCGAGCCAACCACCAGCACCAGATCGCATTTCGCCGCCAGTTCCCGCACGGCATCCTGGCGATTCTGGGTGGCATAGCAAATATCGTCGTGCTTCGGGCCTTGAATCAACGGAAATTTCTTTTTCAAGGCTTCAATAACGTCACGGGTTTCATCCACCGACAAAGTGGTCTGCGTGGTGTAGGCGAAATTATCCGGTTGTTCGACGACCAATGCCAAAGCATCTTCCACGTCTTCGACCAGATAGATTTTCCCCTTGCCCTCTTCCTGCCGCCATTGCCCCATGGTGCCTTCAACTTCCGGATGACCTTCATGGCCAATCAACACGACATCGCGACCATTACGGCAATGACGCGCCACTTCAATATGAACCTTGGTTACGAGTGGACAAGTAGCGTCGAAAATTTTCAGCCCCCGCGTTGCAGCTTCCGCGCGCACGGCCTGCGACACGCCATGTGCACTGAAAATAACAGTGGCACCTGTCGGCACTTCATCCAGTTCTTCGACGAAGATCGCGCCACGCTGGCGTAAATCTTCCACGACAAACCGGTTATGCACGACTTCATGACGAACGTAAATCGGGGCACCGAAGCTTTCAATCGCTCGCTTCACTATTTCAATCGCGCGATCAACGCCGGCACAGAACCCGCGCGGATTGGCGAGCACGATATTCATTTCGCTTCTTCCTTTTTGCGAAAGCTGAAAAGTATCAAGAGCACGGCCCCGACTACGATGCAACTGTCGGCAATATTAAATACCGGCCAGTGATAATCCCGGTAATACCATTCGATAAAATCGACGACATAACCAAAACGAAAACGATCCACCAGATTACCCAGCGCCCCAGCAATGATCAGCGCATAGGGCAAGGCATCACGCCATTGCTGACGTGGCATTTTGCCCAGCAACACGACAAGGACGAGACTCACGGCGATTTTCATCACCACGAAAAACCAGTGCGCCCATTCACCCGAATTGGCAAGAAAACTGAAGGCTGCGCCGGTGTTGTGCGCCAAGGTCCAATCCCAGAATCCTGCGACAAAAACTACCGGCTCACCCATCTGTAAATTTGCCGTCGCGATACTTTTCGTCCATTGATCAAGGGCGATCAGGACAATGGAAAGTACAAGCCAAGCAAGGGCGGTGGATGTTTTTTGATTGGTATTCATCGGGGTTTACGGATCTCGCAACGCCGCAGATG
>CAZPCE010000472.1:0-1985 GCA_964584915.1 uncultured Arenimonas sp.
GCCCGGGCAGGAGTGGTGTGATGACATCAGGCAATCTTCGTCTTTATTCCTTTTGGCGTTCGAGTGCGGCCTACCGGGTACGCATCGCCTTGAATCTCAAGCAACTGGCATACGAAATCGAACCGGTGCATCTGGTCAAGGATGGCGGGCAACAGCATACGGCCGAATACAGGGAGTTGAATCCGCAGGAATTTGTCCCGGTGTTAATGCACGGGAACAGAATTCTTCGGCAATCGACCGCCATCATGGAATACCTTGATGAAACCTGGCCGGAAAATCCTTTGTTGCCTGCCGTTCCCCGCGATGCCCAGCGTGCGCGTGCCATTGCGCAAATGATCGCCTGCGATATACACCCCTTGAACAATCTGCGCGTAATGAAATACCTGGAAAGCCAGTTCGGCGCCAACCAGGCCCAGAAAGACGAGTGGATGAAACACTGGATCAGCGTCGGTTTCGAATCTCTGGAAAAAGTGCTGGCGAATAATCCTTCCACCGGCAGTTTCTGCGAAGGCGATACGCCTACCGTGGCCGATTGCTGCCTGGTGCCGCAGGTATTCAATGCCGTGCGCTTCAAGGTATCCATGAAGCCTTACCCCACCATCAAGCGCATCAATGACGAATGTTGCGAAATGGAAGAGTTCAAGAACGCACATCCCTCCGCACAACCAGACGCAGAATAGATAGATGGTGTCCTGAAGCAAAAAGCCCGCGTCATGCGGGCTTTTTCACTATTGGAAATCGGAGAGGAATTACGCGGTGTAAACATCCGCGTAAGGATCGTGTTCGCCGGAACCGCCTTCGGCCAGACGAATCTTCAATGCCAGTCCGTCGCGGGAATCGGCTTTGCGCAACGCTTCTTCCAGTTCGATTTTGCCTTCCTTGTAGAAGCGGAACAGGCACTGATCGAAAGTTTGCATGCCTTCCTGCAGCGATTTGTCCATCGCTTCCTTGATCTCATGCACTTCGCCGCGGCGAATCAGGTCGCGAATCATCGGCGTGTTGATCAGAACTTCGGTAGCCGGCAGGCGCTTGCCGTCCTTGCCGACCACGAGACGCAATGAAATCACCGCTTTCAGGTTCAGCGACAAGTTCATCAAAATGTTTTTGTGCGCCGATTCCGGGAAGAAGTTCAGGATCCGTTCCAGGGTTTGGTCGGCATTGTTCGAGTGAAGCGTTGCCAGGCACAAATGGCCGGTTTCGGCGAACGCGATCGCTGATTCCATCGTGACCGCATCCAGGATTTCGCCGATCAGGATAACGTCCGGCGCTTCCCGCATGGCGTTTTTCAGTGCGTTGTGGAAGGCGTGGGTATCGAGGCCGACTTCGCGCTGGTTCACGATCGATTTTTTATGGCGATGCAAGAATTCGATCGGGTCTTCAATCGTCAGTATGTGGCCGGTGTTATTGGAATTTCGATGATCGATCATCGCCGCCAGTGATGTCGATTTACCCGAGCCGGTCGAACCGACCACGAGTACCAGACCACGCGATTCCATCACGATGTCTTTCAGCACATCGGGCAGCTTGAGTTGATCGATTGACGGGATTTCGCTCTTGATCGCACGGATCACCATGCCCACTTCGCCGCGCTGCTTGAAGCAGTTTACGCGGAAACGACCGGCATCCTTTACCGCGATCGCCATGTTGAATTCCAGGTCGCGCTCGAATGTCGGAACCTGTCCTTCGTCCATCAGCGAGTATGCGATCTTCTTTACCATTCCTGCCGGCAGGCCGGTATTACCCAGTGGATAAAGCTTGCCTTCGACTTTGATGTAAACCGGCGCTCCGGTAGTCAAAAACATGTCCGAGGCGTTCTTTTCCGTCATCAATTTAAGGAAATATCCAATATCCATATCCAACCCCTGTGTGTCTCGTTGATTCAGCCGCGTTCTGCTATAACAATAGCCTTAGCGCTTCCATCTGTCCAAAAATACTTATGACATTATCTACTTTAAAAATCCATACGGTATTCCTGTTTTTACTGG
>CAZPCE010000473.1:0-1968 GCA_964584915.1 uncultured Arenimonas sp.
ACTGGGAATCGCCGACGCTCGGCGCCTGGGGACTCGGCTGGGAAGTGTGGTTGAACGGCATGGAAGTCACCCAGTTCACCTATTTCCAGCAGGCCGGTGGTTTGGAATGCAAACCGGTGACCGGCGAGATCACTTACGGGCTTGAGCGTTTATGCATGTATCTGCAAAACGTGGATAACGTGTTTGATCTGGTCTGGACCGTCGGCCCGCAAGGTCCAGTCTATTACCGCGATGTGTATCACCAGAATGAAGTCGAACAAAGCGCATACAACTTCGAACACGCCGACGTCGAGGAATTGTTCCACCGCTTCGATGCCTGCGAAAAAGAAGCGATGAAATGCGTTGAACTGGGTCTGCCATTGCCGGCTTACGATCAAGTCGCGAAAGCCTCGCATAGTTTCAATCTGCTCGATGCCCGCCGTGCGATTTCGGTGACCGAACGCCAACGCTATATTTTGCGCGTAAGAAATTTATCGAAAGCAGTGGCCGAGGCGTATTTCGCGCAGCGCGAAAAACTCGGCTTCCCGAATCTGAAGAAGGAGGTCGCGTAATGAGCATGCTTCCTCTTCTGGTCGAACTGGGCACCGAAGAATTGCCGCCGAAGGCCTTGCCGGAATTGGCACAGGCTTTTTTCGACGGCATCGCATCGGGTTTCGAAAAACGCGGAATCGCGTTCAACAAGAACAATGCGAAAGCCTTGTATTCACCGCGTCGTCTGGCGGCACTGTTTGCCGAAGTCGGCACCGAACAGGCTTCGCAGAAATCCGAAGTGCTCGGCCCGTATTTGAATATCGGTTTGAATGCCGAAGGTCAGCCGACACCGGCCTTGCTCGGTTTCGCGAGCAAGAATGGACTGAGTGTCGAGCAACTTGAAAAAACCACGGATCAGAAAGGCGAACGTTTTGTCGCCCGCAGTGAAAAACCCGGTGCCGTGACCAGCACCCTGATTGCCGACATCGTCAGCGAATCATTGGCAGCATTGCCGATTCCAAAGCCGATGCGCTGGGGCAGCCGAGAAACCAAATTCATCCGTCCTGTGCATTGGCTGGTGATGTTGATGGGCAGCGATGTGATTGACGGCGAAGTGATGGGCCTGAAATCCGATCGCATGAGCCGTGGCCACCGCTTCCATCACAACAAACCGGTCTGGATCAGCACGCCGCATCATTATGTCGATGCCCTGCGTGATGCATTCGTGCTGGTCAACGCCGACGAACGCCGTGACCGCATCCGCGAACAAATCGAAACCACCGCCAAACAAACCGGCGGCAGCGCGCGCATTGATGAAAACCTGTTGAACGAAGTGAACTGCCTGGTCGAATGGCCCTCGCCGGTTCTGTGTTCGTTCGAAAAGGAATTCCTCGCCGTGCCGCAGGAAGCGCTGATCACCACGATGGAAAGCAACCAGAAGTTTTTCCCGGTGCTGGATGCGAACGGAAAACTGTCGGAACAATTCATCGGTATCGCCAACATCGAAAGCAAGGACGTCGAACAGGTTCGCAAGGGTTACGAGCGCGTGATCCGCCCGCGTTTTTCCGATGCGAAATTTTTCTACGATGAAGATTTGAAGCAGGGCCTGTCGTCGATGGCGGAAGGCTTGACCACCGTCACCTACCAGCAAAAACTCGGTACCTATGCCGACAAGACCCACCGCATTGCAAGCTTGGCGGAAGCGATTGCCAAAGAAGTCGGTGCTGATCCGGCACAAGCGCGCCGAGCCGCAGAACTGTGCAAAGCCGATTTGCAAAGCCGCATGGTCGGCGAGTTTCCGGAACTCCAGGGCATCGCCGGTCGTTATTACGCAAAAGCCGCCGGTGAACCGGAAGCGGTCGCCAATGCGATCGATGAAGCCTATCAGCCACGCTTTGCCGGTGATGCGATTGCACCGTCGAAACTTGGACAGGTGCTTGCGATTGCGGAACGTCTCGATACTTTGGCGGGCGGTTTTGCCGCGGGCTTGAAGCCGAC
>CAZPCE010000474.1:0-1954 GCA_964584915.1 uncultured Arenimonas sp.
GGATTCCTGAATCGCTGGATTTTGTATACCTACGGCATCTATGTTCTGTTCGGACTTGCCGTGGGCGTATTTGTCGTTGCCTGGATCATTCAATTCATCGGGCACAAAATCGAAGGCAAGCGGCCAAGCTTCCTGACCGACGTTGTCTATCTGTTGGTCGGCCCGATGTGGACCTTGCGTAAACTCTATTATCGCCTCGGCATAAAAGCCTAAATGAGCCATCACAAAATCGGAACCCGCGATGGCCTGCTCATCGCGGTGATTTGTTTGGCGTGGGCCGGAAATTTCATCACCACCGCACTTGGTGTCCGCGAACTGCCTCCGATTTTATTCTCCGCCGTCCGCATGGGAATTCTGGCTTTGGCCTTGCTGCCATTCCTGAAGATTCCCGCCCGCGAGCAATGGTCGCGCCTTACCGTCGTCGCGTTGAACAACGGCGCGATTCATCTCAGCCTGTGTGCGATTGCGCTGAAGCTTGCAGGCGATCTGGCATCGCCAGCCATTGCCCTACAAAGCTACGTGCCGATGTCGGCCTTGCTCGCCTGGTGGCTGCTCGGTGAACGTTTTGCCTGGCGTACCGGTTTGGCGATTGCGATCTGTTTCGGCGGCGTGCTGATTCTCGGTTTTGATCCGATCGTGCTGGACAAGCCTTCTGCCCTGTGGACGATGCTGGCGGCGGCATTCTTTCTCGCGCTTGGTACCATCTGGATGCGCGGCCTGCAAGGCGTCGATGTTGTCCAGCAACAAGGCTGGTCGGCCTTGCTCAGTGTATTGCCGATGGTGCTGGTGAGTTTCCTGCTGGAATCCGATGTCGTTCCCTCGATCAAAAACGCCAGCCTCACGACATGGGCTTGCGTTACGTACTCTGCGCTTGTTTCTTCGCTGTTAGGGCATGGGCTTTATTTTGCACTGGTCAAGCGTCACCCGGTAGCGCTGATCACGCCGTATCTTTTGTGCGCGCCGGTATTGGCCGTGATATTCGGCATCATGGCCTGGGGCGATAAACCCGGGCTGAAATTGTATATCGGTGGCGCGATGGTAATTGGCGGCGTTCTGATTATTGCCTACCGGAATATCGTGAAGAACAGAACGTAGGAGGGCCCTTGGGCCCGAAAGAGGCATACAACAAACAGGTCGACCGCAAGCGGCCTCCTACAACAATAAAAAACGGGCCGAAGCCCGTTTTTTATTTTCATGAATTACAAACTTAAAGCACCGGCTTCCAATCGTCTTTTTCGCCGGGACGCAGCAACCAGCGGCACAGAGCCGGCAGGAAGATGATCGCGGCGATCATGTTCACGATGAACATGAAAGTCAGCATGATGCCCATGTCGGCCTGGAACTTGAGATCGGAGAACATCCACATCGCAACGCCGACCGCCAGTGTCAGCGCGGTGTAGGAAATGGCGATACCGGTTGTTTTCAATGCGATGAAGTACGACTCGCTCAAGGTATGGCCCTGCAACATGGCTTCGCGCATACGGGCGAAAATGTAGATGCCGTAATCGACACCAATGCCTACACCCAGCGCCACCACGGTCAGCGTATTCACCTTCATGCCGATATCGAGGAAGGTCATCAAGGTATGGCCAAGCTCGGTTACCAGAACAAGCGGCAACATCACACACAAAGCGGCACGCGGTGATTTGAAGCTGATCCAGCACATCAGGAATACCGCTGCATACAGCAGGCCGAGAATCCAGTGCTCCGATTCGCGCACGGTGTCATTGATGGCGGCCGCAACACCGAGGCTGCCGGTACCGAGACGGATATTGACGTCGTCGGTACTGTAGGTTTCGCCTTTTTCGGTCGCAGCCAGTTCGGCAGCGTCGCGCTTCTTGGCAAAACCGTCGACGTAGAGTTTGTTTTCGGTGCGGAAATCCTTCACTTCCTTGACGATACGGTCAATCGTGGTCGCCTTGTGATCCGCGGCAAAAACCATCACCGGCATCGT
>CAZPCE010000475.1:0-1951 GCA_964584915.1 uncultured Arenimonas sp.
TGGCCGAAAGCAGATGCTCGCCATTGTTTACTTCTGCGACGTTTGCTTCTCACGCGAAAGCCTTGCCCTCTCCATATTTTCGCTGTCGACCTTTTCCTGAATCTCTCTGACTCGAAGGTCATCTGCCTTCTCCCATGTCGTCCATTCACGATTGTGTTGCAGCTTGGTCCCGAAGGAGATTCCTGCTTGATTTAACTTACTTCTGAACGACACAACATCCGCCGGATCTTCAAACGAAGCCGCAGGTCCTGAGAACCGGGACAAAATTATCTTCTTTGCAATTTCATCAATTGCCTTTTCCTCTCTAGCCGGATACCAGACTCCCCCTTCGGCATCAATGCGATAAGCAACTTTCTTTGCTTTGAGAGCATCGACTAGCATTTCGCGCGCAACAATGTCGTCGTAAAGCAAACGATTTTCTGCCAATTCGGCAGCACAGTTGTTACTAACCAAAGTTAGGCCGATCACAAATAATAATGTCCTCATTCAGCGCCTCTTAAGGCAATACGCACCAAAATTCTTGAATAGCTGGAAATTGGGCTGTCCCAGTTGAAGGTCCGGTGTTGGCCGAAAGCCGACCGCGATTTACGATTGATTTCTATTCTACCGATCAACAGTATTCGCGGTACTTCGCCCAGCCTGGATCAGGCTCGGATCTACAAGAAAACCTATTCGCGTCAATGTTTGTTTCAAAGGACTCAATGATGTTTTCCCGTTCCCATAGCCGACCGGTATAGAAGATCCATTCATATCGATCCTTTCTCATCAGTGTGAGCACATGGCAGGCAACATCATCTCGCTGAATTAGCTCGCACACAGCCTGCTCCACCGCAAACAGAATTGGGCCTTCGGCGTCTGCCGCGGCCGCAAAACTCACAGTTGTGCAGTAGTGAAGCGCGGAATCTCCACAAAATTGACGGGCAGATTCGTTCCTGCGCATGGCTTCATGGCGCCCATCTTCGGTGCGCATGAGAGTTTGCCACTGGCTATTCTTGTTGAATGCTTCTGGGTTCATTTAGTGATAGCTGAAACGCCACGTCGACCGACCGCCCCTGGCCGATAGCCGCCCTTAGGCATTTGTGCAGATTCGCTCGCCGATTGCGCCTGCGCCCAAGAATTCCCCGTTCTTATCCAATCCGATTCGTAAGACTGGAATCTTTTCATTTGGCGAAGATCGCTCAGAAAAAACAACGTGCACCACGATGGGACAATCATTCCCAGGTATCACGGCCATACTGCAAGTCGAAGGACGTCCACATTGCTCGTCTAGAAGTTTTGCCACGACGTTAAGCGCTTGTTGGTCGGAAATGCGTACTCCATGATTCCGCTCGGTCGCCCCCGTGGCAATTGATGCGGCCGGGAAAATTAGTAACAAAAAAATGAGGCCGAATCGCATCGTTTACCCCCAAGACTGGCCGTCTTCCCTGAACTTCCGCTGACGGCCGAAAGTGGAAGTTCATTGGCATTACGAGCTAGCTACATTCCAGAAACGCGTAAACCGCTGTGCTACCGCGATGTCTTTGACTCTATTGATGTACGAGATGAGAGTCAAATCCATGGCCGCATGGTTGGTAGAAAGTAGGACGGAACCTTCCATTGGCCGATGACGCGCCACCCAAGGTGCGCGCAATAACGCCAGCGATTGGCGAGCTACGTCTAATGATTCTTCCATTCGACCGGCCTCACGCAATTGATCTTCTCGGCCAAGTAGGCGGCTTGCTCTCAATGCGGCGAAGTAGCTTCTAATTGCGCG
Organism: uncultured Arenimonas sp.; assembly: GCA_964584915.1. Lineage (GTDB taxonomy): Bacteria > Pseudomonadota > Gammaproteobacteria > Xanthomonadales > Xanthomonadaceae > Arenimonas. The sequence goes on from CAZPCE010000475.1 coordinate 1,754, forward strand.
AATCACCAGCGGCATTGAGTTTGATCTGAGCAGTTCGCCCCGGCTTGCCGGGGCGAATCCTCTCGATGGAAAGAGCGCCCATCGCTCCAAGGCTTGCGTAGGAGTGTCGGTAGAGCGGTCAAGACGTAAACCCTGCGCTGACCGCTAGTTTTCGAGCCAGCCGCGCAACTGCCGGTAGACCTCGTCGCTGCTCAGCAG
>CAZPCE010000476.1:0-1933 GCA_964584915.1 uncultured Arenimonas sp.
GATGATTTCATAATCGCCCAACGCTTTCACGGCAAGATCAAAACGCACCTGATCGTTACCCATGCCGGTACAACCATGCGCAATGATTTTGGTGCCCAGTTCATTGCAACGTTTCAACGCGGCTTCGACGATCAGGTAGCGATCCGAAACCAGCAAGGGATATTGCCCTTGATAGGCTTCACCGGCCCAGATAAAGGGTTTGACGAAACCCGACCAGATGGCAGGACCACCATCGACGGTGACATGCGAAGTAACACCGAGCTCTTTTGCTCGTTGCTCGATGAATGCACGTTCTTCGGCATCGACGCCACCGGTATCGGCAAACACCGTATGCACCGAGTAACCGCGTTCCTGCAACCAGGGCACGCAGAAGCTGGTATCCAGGCCGCCGGAGAAGGCGACGACGACATCTTTTTTTACATTCGCAGCAGTGTTCATTATTAGCCCTGGCTTGGTAATTATTGTTTGATTAACGCCGCCATCACCGCTTTCTGCACATGCAGGCGGTTTCCGGCTTCCTGTATCGCGATGCAGTTCGGCGAATCCATCACGCCGTCGGTCGCTTTCACGTTGCGACGCAAAGGCAGGCAGTGACTGAACACACCGTTGTTGGTCAGCGCCATCTTGGCTTCATCGACAATGAAATGTTTGTATTGGTCGCGAATCGGTTTTTCTTTTTCCCAATCGCCGAAATATGGCAAGGCGCCCCAGCTTTTTGCATAAACCACATCGGCGCCTTGATAAGCAGAAGCTATATCGTGGCTGATGTTCAATGAACCGCCATTTTCGGCCACATTCGTTTTCGCCCAATCCATGTAACGCTGATCAAGCACGTATTCCGGCGTTGGACACAGCAAGGTAACGTCCATGCCCATGCGGGTGGCTATCGTCAGTGCCGAGTTGGCGACTGCGGTGTTCAAGGCTTTGGGATGATAGGTCCAGGTCAATACGTATTTCTTGCCACGCAAATCGCTGGTCTTGAAATGTTCCTGCAATGCCAACGCATGCGCCAATTCCTGGCAGGGATGCGTGATGGTTTCCATATTGATCACCGGCACGGTCGCATATTTGGCAAAGCCGTTAAGGACCTTGTCCTGACGATCTTCCGACCAGTTGATGAATTTGGGGAATGCACGAACCGCGATCAAATCGACATAACTGCTCAGTACCTTGGCGACTTCGGCGATATGTTCTTCGGTATCGCCGTCCATCACGGTACCCAGTTCGAACTCGATCGGCCAGGCATCTTTGCCGGGTGCCAGCACGACGGCATGGCCGCCCATCTGGAAAGTACCCAGCTCGAAGCTGGTGCGGGTCCGCAGGGAAGGATTGAAAAAAACCAAGGCCACCGCCTTGCCTTTCAATTGATCGCCCAGTTTCGAGGTCTTGAATGCGGCGGCCTGCTTCAGCAGCTCATCCAGTTCCGGCCTGGTCCAATCCTGCGTATTTAAAAAATGTTTCATTCTTGATCTACCGTAAAGTTAAAAACAAAAAAGCCCGGCGCATGGCCGGGCTTTTCCTGGAAACGTGTGAAAACGTCCGGGTTACCCAGCAGGATGGTGGGCTTCCGGTCGGCGAGCACGCGAAGTCATGCCTGCTGCCATATAAGCAGAGGTGAGCAGTTCAACGATGGCCAGTGACATTTTCATGATGGGCGGATTATGTCAGTCAATATCCCGAGCTGCAACTCTAGCCGGCCCTGCGGCCTCATTTTCGCCTAAAAACAGCCGCTTATTGCTAAACTTGGCACATGAAAATACGCCTATACAACAACCGCAATCGCAGTCTCGAAGACTTCGCGCCCCTGAACCCGAATCAGGTCACCATGTACCTGTGCGGCCCCACGGTCTATAACTATGTCCATATCGGCAATGCCCGTGGCCCGGTCGTTTTCGATGTGCTGGCCAAACTGTTGCGCCGGCATTATCCGAAA
>CAZPCE010000477.1:0-1933 GCA_964584915.1 uncultured Arenimonas sp.
AAAAAAGCCGCCCGAAGGCGGCTTTTTGTCTTGAAAACAAGCCTGGATTAGAACTTGACGTCCACGCCAACGTTGAAGCTATTGTTGTCCTGGTTGTCATCGCTCAAACGGCCGTGATAGCCGAGGTAGCCATTGATATTGTCGGTGAATGACATGGCAAAATTGAGGTCTGCCTCAATCCAGTTGTCGGAAGGTGCATAGCCCAGCATGGTGAATTGACCATTCATCGAGGTGGATCCGCCCGTTACGCTGACGGGATCGTTTTCATTTTCTTTCGCGTAGGCGACGCGCAGGCTTGGGCGGATAGAACGGTCACCACCGAAATTGCCCTGCAATTGGTAACCGATACGTCCAATCATCGAATCGCGGTCGAAACCGTCGAAGCGCATCGAGGTCGAGGTGCCGCTGTTTTCAGCATAGTCACCCAAGCCAACCCGTTGCCAGGTGGCGCTCAGGAAAGGCCCGTGACGCACGCTGTCGCCGAACAGGATGCCGCCACCGACTTCAAGTGCCTTATGCGAGGCGTTGGCATTGCCTTCTTCGGTACGGACGGATGGGCCGAGTACGATTTGACGATTGATATCGATGCTGCTTCTACCGAGCGACAGGACGCCGTTGATGTAGCCCTTGCCGAAATGTCCGGTGGCAAACACGGAGCCGAGGATTTCCTGGCCATCGATGTCGCCGCCCGCGAAGTCACCGTTTGATCCGCCAAAGCTTGCAGCGGCACCAAAGCTCAGGCCTTCGCTGTAGCGATATTCAAAACCACCGGTGAACGTGTTGCTATTGGTGCTCAGTGCCGGTGTATTTACGCCCGCTTCGTAATCCTGATTACCGAATTGTGCCTGGAAGAAACCGCGCGAAGTACCAACTTCGGCATCGCCGGTTTTATTGCTCAGCAATGCTTGGCCGATCGCGCCGCTATGGTCTTGATAAACCTGCAGCGGCAATTCGCCAGCGAGCGAGACCTGGCCGGGTGCTGCAATCGTCGCTACGACGACGCTTGCCAACAAGCGGTGGCCGGCACCGGTAGGGTGTACGCCATCGGCGAACAGGAAGGTGTCATTGGTACCGGCCGCGTATGTAAACGGATTGCCGGAGCCAACAGCGCCGCAGGCAGACGATGATACGACGCCGGGTACGCCTGGCCCACATGCAATACCAGTAACATTTGTGAAGCCAAAATAGCCAGGGTTAGCAATTGCTTCGTTCACGAGCGCAAACGTATTGATAGGAATAATGTTCTGACGCCCCGCGAGACCGGTATTCAGAGCGTCGTTATAACTCAGCGTGGCGAGGTTGAACGCGCCCTGGGTTGCCGAGGGCGTAGTATTGAACTGTGGGGTGCGGGCCAAATCAGGCAAATTGAACACGACGACGTAGTTTGCACCTGCGGTCGACAAGGTATTTACATTGGTGATGACTGCACCAGCAACGGTTGTGGCCCCGCCAATAATGGCAGGGGAGCTTGCCCAAACACCGCCACCGATTGCAGCGAAGATGTCATTCGCACCACTCCAGACGGTGTAGAGTGCATTAGGATTCGCTACTCCACCGGTGGTCCCCAAATATTGGGCAATCTGCTGATTCAAACGCGGAAACGCCGGCGCTACACAAGGGCCTGCGGCCTGTGCGCAAGAACCGCCAAAGGCATAGTTTGTTCCGCCGATCAGAGAATGCTGCTGGTTGAAACCATAGGCAGAAGCAATCAACTGGGCAGCCACCGGGTCGTTATTGGTGGTGAAACTGTTGCCGGCAAAAGTCGCGGCGTTGCCGTCAGCAGTAGAAGCGTTGCCTGCATCGGTCAAACTATCGCCAAAACTGATTACACCTGAAAACTGTTGTGCCTGAGCAGCTTGAGCACCTAATGCCAGTGCACAAGCAACGGCGAGATGGGAAATACGGGGCATGATGAACTCCTGAGCATGAACAA
>CAZPCE010000478.1:0-1929 GCA_964584915.1 uncultured Arenimonas sp.
GACAATCTGGCCGCCGCCATCAGCGAAGAACGCGAGACGATTGAAGACGTGATCGAGCCATTCTTGATTCAGCAGGGCTACATCCAGCGCACCAGTCGCGGCCGCATGGCCACGGCGCGTGCCTATCGGCATTTTGGGCTGGTGCCGCCTGCGGCGATGGGTTCGGGTGAGTTGTTTGGGGATCAGACTTAGGATGAGCGACTCCAGTGGTGCCGCCCCTGTTCTGTCCCCTCGCCCCCTGCGGGAGAGGGTTAGGGTGAGGGGTATGGTTGTAGCTCGAACCACGGCTACTGCTCCAGCTACCGCCCCCTCACCCCAACCCTCTCCCGCGAGGGGAGAGGGCGCAAATCCGTTCAGTATCCCCATCCGCATCTATTACGAAGACACCGACGTCGGCGCTGTTGTCTATTACGCCAACTACCTGCGCTTCATGGAGCGCGCCCGCACCGAATGGTTGCGCGCAGCGGGGTTTGAGCTGGATGTGATTCAGCGTGACCTGAAGGCGGTGTTCGTGGTGCGTCGGGTTGAGGCGGATTACCTTGCGCCAGCGGTGCTTGGCAACCTGATCACCGTGACCGCCGAGCCGACTGACGTGGGCGCGAGCAAGCTGGTGATCCGACAGCGCGTGTTGCGTTCAGGCGAGCGCGGCGATGAACTGTTGTTCTCGGCCGTGGTCACACTAGCGTTCATTGCCAGCGATCTTTCCGGCCCCATCCGCATGCCGCCCACCATGCGCGCGGCAATGAAATCCACCATCACTCCACCCTCTGGCAAGGCTGAATGAAACCTACCGCAGATCTCTCGTTCATCCACCTGATCACCGGCGCCAGCATCCCGGTGCAACTGGTGATGCTGCTGTTGGTCATGCTTTCGCTGTGGTCGTGGTGGCTGATTTTTTACAAGGGCGGCACGCTCAAGCGCGCGGCGAAGCGCAACGCGGCGTTCGATGAATCGTTCTGGCAGGGCTCGGACCTGAACCAGCTTTATCAGCGCGTGTCGGAAGGCCGCGAGCGCAACGGGCCGCAGGCGGAAGTGTTCGCCGCCGGCTTCCGCGAGTTCATCAAGCAGAAGCGTCAGGCCGCGGGCTCGCGCGAGGCGGTGGTCGACGGCACGCGGCGCGCACTCAAGGCGGCGACGCAGCGCGAGATGGACACACTGGAGCATCAGTTGCCGGGGTTGGCGACGGTCGCGAGCGTGAGCCCGTACATCGGACTGCTCGGCACGGTGTGGGGCATCATGAATTCGTTTCGCGGGCTCGCGAGCGTCGGTCAGGCGACGCTTGCGCAGGTGGCGCCGGGCATTGCCGAGGCGCTGATCGCGACGGCCATCGGCCTGTTCGCGGCGATCCCGGCGGTTGTTGCGTACAACCGTTTTCAGGCGCAGCTCGATCGCATCAACGTGCAGCTTGAAACGTTTGCGGAAGAGTTTTTGAACATCCTGGAACGCCAAGCGTAGGCGGAGCGAGCGAAATGCGCCGCCGCAAACTCGTCAGCCAGATCAACGTCGTGCCGTTCATCGACGTGATGCTGGTGCTCTTGATCGTGTTCATGATCGCCACGCCGGCACTGCGCACGGGCGAGATCGAATTGCCGAGCGTTGGCCAGCCGTTGACCGCGACGCAGAGCGATCCGATTGAAGTGACGGTCAAGGCCGATGGCTCGCTGTCGCTGCGCGATGGTGAAACCACTTCGCAGGGCAAGCTCACGCGTGCGACGCTGGTGGCTCGCGTGCTCGACTTGCAGAAGAAACGCGAGCGGCCCGTAGTGATCGCAGCCGACAAGAACGTGAAGTACGACGAGGTCGTCGGGCTGCTCGGCGCGCTGCACGCGCAGGGCGTGAAGCGCGTCGGCCTGGTCGCCAAAGAAGGCGGTTAGCCCGTCGTGGAAGGCTCAAAGGCGAAAGCCTGGATCGGCGCGATCATCGTGCACA
>CAZPCE010000479.1:0-1910 GCA_964584915.1 uncultured Arenimonas sp.
CGGAGAATCTTCCGTTTCATGCTTCGGATGCTCGTTGGTGGTCACTGACGGTTCGCATGGCGCATGAATTTTCACGACAGAAATCAGACCGGGTTCGTGAAGCGCGTGCCTCCGCGACAGCGGAGCCACCCGCGCAACGATCCGCTGCTTGCGTTCTTCCGATGCCTTTGTTACCGTCAAGGCAAGCCGATTTTGTGACCATTCCAGCGGCTATTTCGCAACAAATCCCCGGTTTTGCAAATCGTACCCCCCCTCCCGAGGGGGTGTATCGCTCTGTTGCGTCCGGAATTTTGTACACCTCGTCTAGTAACACGGGGTGTACACAACATCGAGTTCCCGATTTGCAAACCCTTGATTTTGCCGGGGGTGCACGATGAATCAATGCCCGCATGTTGGCGATCGCGAGAAATGGAGTCGTCAGCCCGCCCACTACCGGCGCGGAATGTCCTCAGACCTCCTCAATGCATTTTTGGGGATGCTAAGGGCCCATGCCGAGGGTCGCGCAAGCTTTACGGATTTGAACGGTCTTGTCGCTTATGTTGCAGTTAAGCAACAAATCGAGGACGCGATTATTTTTTGGCGGCGTGAAATGCACCGCGCCGCATGGGACGCAAAGAATAAAACACGCTCTGCCGGTGCAGGTCGGAGACCTGCGATTAAGGCACATGGATGTGCCGCTCTTGCTTCATTAGCTGGGAGCTTTGCCGATGCGTTGATACGAAGCGAAAACGCAGGGAAGGTGGCGACGTGAGTTCGCACCCTCTCCTGCTGACCTGCTTTTTTTTACTCAACCGAGGAAAGAATTTCCAATGAAAAAATCATCCCGTAACTATACATTATGCGAAGTCACTGGTGGCTCTGTAAGGCGCTACGGCAAGACTTCAAAACCTCTGAAACCCTTTCCCATCACGGCTCAGCGCTTCGCTGCTGCGCGTGCTGGATGCTTCCTGACCATTGAGCAAACCGCGAAATTATTGCGGGTATCCGAACGCACTTTACATAATTGGGAAGCTGGCCGTGTTCGGATTCCCTACGCGGCTTACAAACTGATTCGCATTTTGCGTGGCCATGAATTGCCAGGGGATTCGTGGAAAGGATATCGACTCGTTGGCGATACGTTGTGGTCGCCAGAGAATCTTCCGTTTCATGCTTCGGATGCTCGTTGGTGGTCCTTGACGGTTCAAATGGCCCATGAATATCGGCGTCAATCCAAGGCAAGGCAAGCGGCGAATTTGCCGAGGAACGAGGCTATCGCCGCTAGCCTGCCAGCGCATATTGCAAGTCCAGTACGCCCCGTGATACCGTCAAGGCAAGCCGATTCTGTGGTCATTCCAGCGGTCGAATCTGAACGAAAAGGTAACTTTGCAATCGCTACCCCCCATCACGATGGGGGGCAGCGGTTGCATGCCTGTGAGTTTCTCGCGGGCCCGTATAGTAATACGGGTAGCGCGGCCTCCGTCTCAAGACAGCTAAAAAACGTTGAGATTGCTGGGGGTGCGCCATGAGCGAATGCCCGCACGTCGGCGATCGTGAGAAATGGAGCCGACAGCCTGCCCACTACCGTCGCGCAATGTCGTCAGACATTCTCAATAGCTTTGTGAGTCTGTTAAAAGCCCATGCCGGCCTTCGGGCCGAGTTCATCGAGTTGAACGATTTGGTGGCCTATGTTGGAGTTAAGCAGCAAATCGAGGACTCGATTATTTTTTGGCGGCGTGAAATGCAGCGTGCAGCATGGGAAACCCGCAATCGAAAGCCCGCCGTTCGCACCGGAGCGCATTCGAAGATTATGGCACATGGATGTGCCGCTGTTGCTTCATTGGCTGGGAGCTTTTCCGATGCTCTGAATCGAAGCGGTAACGCAGGGAAGGTGGCGACGTGAGTTCGCACCCTCTCCTGCTGACCTGCTTTTT
>CAZPCE010000480.1:0-1909 GCA_964584915.1 uncultured Arenimonas sp.
TCAGCTTCATCCAAAGCAATTACATGGGCTTTGGCTCGGGCGTGGTCGAGCCCACCTATGGCATCAGTTTGCACAACCGTGGTTTTGATTTCAGCACCGACCCCAAAGGCTTGAATCCCGCAAAAGCCATTGGTGAAATCAAGAAATTGATGCTGCAGAGGCGTGGTGCTTGACGGACAAGGCGCCACCTTATTATTTACCCGCAGAGCCGAATAAAGAGCTGACGCCGGCTTCTCCGCCGGCAATGAAAAAGCGTTACGTGTTTCGTGCTGGCGCCATTTATGGCTTGCTGATGAGGCTTGCGTTTGGCCTGCCGTTCTTTTTTTCCGGTGAGAAATCCACTACCGCCAGCGAGGCGATGCTGACTTCCTTTATCGTCCTGGTGCCGCTGTTAATCGGTGCCCTGACGGTGTATTTCCCGGGCGACAACAAGCGAACCCTTTTTTATAGTGTGTTCGCGCCGTGGGTTCCCATACTCATGTTTATCCTCGGTACGGCAATCCTGTTGATTGAAGGCAGCATCTGCATCGCAATGGCGGCACCCTTGTTTCTGGGGGTTGGTTCGCTCGGCGGCGTACTGATGTGGTTGGTGCTCAAGTATTTTGTACCGTCCAGAACCGTGGTGTATTCCATGTTGCTCCTGCCATTGTTGGCAGGCACTTGGGAACGCGATCAAACGATGCCTGTCCTGATCGAAAAATCCGACGCTTCGGTCTGGATTGATGCCCAACCCGAAGTTATCTGGCACTTGATCAACAACGCCGAAGCTATTCAACCCTCCGAAATGCAGCAAGGTCTTGCCTACAGGATCGGCGTGCCTTACCCGCAATCGGCATTGACCGTGACAACCGACACGGGCAGGGTACGCAAGCTGCGTTGGGACAAGAACGTGCGCTTCGACGAACCGATCACCGATTGGCGGGAAAACCGCTTTATCCGCTGGAATTACTCTTTCCCTGCCGGTGCGATTCCACCGGATGCGCTGGACGAGCATGTCGTGATTGGCGGCAAATATTTTGATCTCGAGGACACTTCCTATTTGCTGACCCCGGAAAAGGGCGGTACGCGACTTAGCATCAAAGTCACCTATCGCGTCAGTACGCAATTCAACTGGTACGCGAACTTCTGGGGAAGCCTCTTGGTGGATGATGCGGCCCGAACCATTCTGGCTTTCTACAAACGTCGCGCTGAAATCGTCAGCTCGTCATGAATGATTTGCTTATGGCGAAACCCGCCTGCGGGTGGCGGATTTGGCACCATCAAAATGCCCGAGTACGTTCCATGGCAGTAGATGCAAGTTATGATCCGCATGCTCATCACCAAGGTCTGCACCATGATTAATACCGCATTCTTCCTTCCTGCCTTTGCATTGGTTCTACTGACATTCGGCGTCATGACTCGCATGATGATCAGCCGTATCGCAGAAATGAAAGCCAACAAAATTCATCCGCAATCCATTGCCACTTCGGCAGCGCTCGTTGCGAAAATGCCGGATACGCGTGCATCGGACAACTTCCGTAATCTGTTCGAAACTCCCGTGTTGTTCTATGCCGCGATGCTTTTCGCCCAGGCGACTCCGCAGGCAGGCCAGGGTTTGTTGGCGCTGGCCTGGCTCTATGTTGCCCTGCGTTTCGTGCATAGCATTATTCAATGCAGTTACAACAAAGTGATGCACCGGTTCTATGTGTTCTTTACCAGCGTATGGGTATTGCTAGCGATATGGGTGATGTTGGCGATGGCTTACATCCGATGAGCGAAGAACTAGACCCTGAAATCAAACGCCTCCGCTGGCGCTGCCGCCGCGGCATGCGTGAACTCGATCAATTGATGCTGCGCTATCTCGATCAACGATTCCAGCAAGCACCTACAAGCGAGCGTAATGTTTTCCTACATTTACTCGATTGCGAAG
>CAZPCE010000481.1:0-1898 GCA_964584915.1 uncultured Arenimonas sp.
AGAACCGTTGTTTTGAATATTTGCTGCATTGCTGGTGCCACCGACAAAACCGCCGGTACCTTGCACCAGGATATTGCCGGTGCCGCCAGTACCACCAATCAAATCCAAGCCGCGGGTTGCACCGGTCACGGTGTTGGAGACATTCACCGTCACGGCATTATTGCCGTTGACGCTGATACCCTGTGCCGCGGTACCGGTAACGGTGCCGTTGGCGGTAATTGTGGTAGTGCCGCTGCCGCTATTCGTTGCAACGATACCTGTGGTGCCCGACACATTGCCTGCGGTCACATTGATCGTACCGGCCTGCGCAGCGTCGGTTTGCTGAGCGATGATGGCCGTATTGCCGGTGGATGTCACAGCACCGGCGTTGACGGTGACATTGCCGCCGCTGGTCAAGGCAAAGATGCCATGGCCGCTGGTCGCATGGACGGGGCCAACAGTGGTCAACGTGGTCGAACCGGTACCGAAGGTTGCGGCATCGATACCAAAGCGGGCATCGATTGAACCATTGGCGGTGACGTTGATATTGCCCGTGCCTGCGTTGGGGAAGATCGCGGCAACGAGGCCGGCGTTGCCCGCTTGCACATTGCCATTGGCAACGATGGTGGCATTACCGGTGGTGGATTGGGTTTGAATATCAATGCCGTTTTGACCGGCGGTTAATGCCGTCACGGAGCCGGCGGTGACACTGATGCTGCCGCCAGCAGCGGTATCGCGCACCACGATGCCAGCGCCAGCGGTCGAGCTGGTCGCACCTGAGACATTCACCGTTACCGTGCCCGAACCATTGTTTTGAATATTCGCTGCATTGGTACCGCCAACAAAACCACCGGTGCCTTGCACCAGGATATTGCCGGTACCGCCCGTACCACCAATCAAATCCAGACCGCGAGTTGCACCGGTCACGGTGTTGGCGACATTCACTGTCACGGCATTGTTGCCGTTGACGCTGATGCCCTGTGCCGCGGTACCGGTAACGGTACCGTTGGCGGTAATCGTTGTTGCTCCGGTGCCGCTATTTGTCGCAACGATACCCGTCGTACCCGAGGTATTGCCCGCCGTGACGTTGATCGTGCCTGCCTGAGCAGCATCGGTTTGCTGCGCGATGATGGCGGTGTTGCCCGTGGATGTCACAGCACCGGCGTTGACGGTGACGTTACCGCCAGAAGTTTGAGCAAAAATACCGTTGCCGGTCGTTACGGTGACTGCTCCGACCGTCGTGACCGAGGTCGAACCGGTGCCGAAGTTTTCTGCATCGATACCAAACCTGCCGTTGACCACATCATTTGTCGTCACATTGATATTGCCGGTTGCCGCCCCAGGGAAAATAGCGGCGACTACACCGGCATTTCCTGGCTGTATGGCGCCGTTCGTTACCACCGTGATATTCGCGGTGGACGATTGGGTTTGAATGTCGATCGCATCAGTGCCTGGTGCGAAGGTAGTGACCGCGCCGGTCGTAACGCTGATGTCGCCGCCGACTGCCGTATCACGCACCACGATACCCTCGGCATCGCTAGAGCTGCTGCCGCCGGAGATATTCACCGTCACCGTGCCGGAGCCGTTATTTTGTATTGTTGCAGCGTTGCCGGTACCACCGACAAAACCGCCGGTACCTTGCACCAGGATATTGCCGGTACCGCCCGTACCACCAATCAAATCCAAGCCGCGGGTTGCACCGGTGACGATGTTGGCGACGTTGACGGTGACGGCGTTATTGCCGTTGACGTTGATGCCCTGTGCAGCGGTACCGGTCACCGTGCCGTTCGCGGTAATCGTCGTCGTGCCGGTGCCGCTATTCGTTGCCACGATACCGGTCGTACCCGAGGTATTGCCTGCGGTGACGTTGATCGCACCGGCCTGCGCAGCATCGGTTTGCTGCGCGATGATGGCGGTGT
>CAZPCE010000482.1:0-1896 GCA_964584915.1 uncultured Arenimonas sp.
TGGGGCCGAAGGAATAGCACAGCTTCATTCTCTACCTCGCCGAATCTTTACCCAAATTACGATTTGGGGACGCAGGAAGGAATGCGTCAATTCGTTGATGACATTTCTTGGAGAAAGGAAGCAAAAGATACAATTTCTGCCGACGAACTGGCGACGGCTAAAACCATCCTATCAACTTATTATGGGTTGGATGGTTCGCTGAATAAGGCTTTACAGAAATGGGATGGCCTGTCCGCCGCTCAGGCGGAAAACAGGTTTGAAGCCAATACCCAGCGATATGAGATGTGGACAAAGCTGAATAACGAATATGGAACCAATATTGACTTTGCCGCCCTTACTCAATTCGAGGGAGGTCAGCAGTTGCAGGGATATGTGCCTATGAGAAATGGGGCGGTTCTTGGCAGGAGCGGAGTAACTATTGCGACAGGATTTGATATTGGCCAGAAGAGCGTATCGGAAATCCAAGACCTTGATTTGAATAATTCGCTCACTGGAAGACTTGAGCCGTATGCCGCTCCCATGATTAAAGGCGCAGCGATTTCATATCTTGCCAACCATCGGCTTGAGGTGACCCGTAAGGAGGCAATGGAAATCGACTACGCCGTTAAGGGAGAGCACCTTTCGTCCGCCATTCAATCTTGGGATCAATCGCGGCCGACTTCTACGCCAGCATTTGCGGATCTGACCTCTGCACAACAGACGGTTATCTTCTCAAGAACTTTCCATCAAGGTATGGGATTCCCAACGACGGACGTTGCTCAGCCTTTCTATACTGCTGCGCAAGCGAATCGTTGGATAGATGCTGAAACTGCTCTAAGAAATTACGATGTGAGTCAGCAGTGGTATAAAAACAGGGTTGCAAGCGAAGCAAACCTGTTGAGGGCAGAGAGGAATCGGAATGGGCATTAATTTGCTGCGGCATCTTGTAGGCGTTACAGCGCTATGCGTGCTGGTGGTCCCAAGTAGCATGGCAGGTTCGTGTGACAAGCTTTTAAACGAGGACGCCTTGAAGGAATGTCTTGCTGACGAGTTATCGGCAGCCGATAAAGAACTGAATCGTATGTATGCGCGATTGCGGGAGAAGATTGGCGATGCTGAACGTGAGCTGCTTAAACAAGCTGAGGGCATTTGGATTAAATCGAGGGATAGCGATTGTGAGTTTGAGGCTCGAAGCGTGTCAGGTGGAACTGCATATCAACCAGTTTATCTGTCGTGCACGATCTCTCGGACGAAGGCGCGAACAAAGCAACTCTCGGATTGGACGAAAGTGTTTAAGAAACGGTGATTGCTGAAATCCATTTCGTAAGCCGGTGCAAGCCGGCTTTTTTACATAGCTCGTATGGCGGGTTGCAACTCGTCGGATATTTGCTGTTACTCTTCTTTGAAATAAAAAAGCCGCTCCCAACCCCAATAGCTGCATGGGGTTGTGGAGCGGCTTTTTTTAGCAGCTAAAGAGCGCTGATGCCGACTGCGGCATCAGCGTTTCTTGATCGCCTTCGGTTTGTTTGGTTTCTCCTCCGGTGTGACGAAGCCGATGGGCCGTTTCTTCGGCGTGTCCGCTGGTCCCATCAATTCGCGGATGGCATCGAACACCTGCTTCAACTGCGCGCGGGTATTGTGCGCAAAGGTATCGTGCTGCACCGCCATCATCTCGGTCTTGTTCTCCAACTCTGCCAGCTTCTGCGCCAAGTCGCGATGGCTGGCGAGCACCTCGCGCAACTGCACGAAAGCGCGTACCACATACACCGACACCTCGGTGGCGCGCGGGCTGTTCAAGACCATGGCCGCCATGATCGCCCCATGCTCGGTGAAGACATAGGGCAGATATTTGCGATGCTGCCCGCGTCCGGTCTTTAAGGTCGCAAATTGCGATCTTCAAGCGGCGTGTTCTTCTTC
>CAZPCE010000483.1:0-1886 GCA_964584915.1 uncultured Arenimonas sp.
TTCTTCGTACAATTGCCGTGACAGGTACAAACGCGCTTCCGGTGCATTGATGTGTTTGTACAAATTCAGTACCAGATTGTTGGACACGATAGAATCGCCGGTCGCAAAAAACGCGACCAGCCGTTCGATCAAATGGCGTTCTGCCGGCCCGAATTTGTTGCGAAGATCATTTACGTCCAGCGAAAAATCGACTTCTTCGACTGTCCAGGTATTTCGCACGGCATCGCGATACATTTCATAGAAAGCCGGGTAACGCATGGGCCGCAAGGTCAAGGCAAAGCCGGGATCGAGTAGATGGCTCATTATTGGCAGGCCTCGCAACTTTCCGGATTTTCCAGCGAACAGATCACCGCCGCCGTATCCTGCTCGGCGTTCGTCACGGTGGTCTTGGCAATTCTTGTCGCCGGTCTGGAGCGGAGGTAATACGTGGTCTTGATGCCACGTTTCCAGGCATACATGTACATGGAACTCAATGCGCCGATATTCGGGCTTTCCATGAACAGGTTCAATGATTGCGATTGGTCGATGAATGCGCCGCGATCGGCCGCCATGTCGATCAGCGAACGCATCGGTATTTCCCAGACATTGCGATAGATTTCTCGCAATTCATTCGGGATCTCCGGCATTGATTGCAAGGAACCTTCGGCCAGCTTGATGCGGTCTCTTGCTTCCGGTGTCCACAAGCCAAGTTTTTTCAGTTCTTCGACCAGATAGCGATTCACCTGCAGGAAGTCGCCCGACAGGGTTTCGCGTTTGAACAGATTTGAAATCTGCGGCTCGATGCATTCATAGCAGCCGGCAATCGAGGCAATCGTCGCCGTCGGCGCAATCGCAATCAGCAGGGAGTTGCGAAGACCTTGTTGCTTGATACGCTCACGCAATGCATCCCAGCGCGCAGGATTTTCCGGCACGATATTCCAGGCATCGAATTGCAATTCGCCTTGCGCCGCCCGTGTTTCGGCAAACGATGGATGCGCACCGCGTTCCAATGCCAACTCGGTCGAAGTCGACAAAGCCTGGTAGTAGATTTCCTCGGCAATTTTTGCCGACAACTTCCGTGCGGCCTCTGAATCGAAGGCCAGACGCATCTGGAAGAACACGTCCTGCAAACCCATCATGCCGAGACCAACTGGGCGCCAGCGCAAATTGCCGCGACGCGCCGACTCGATCGGATAGAAATTCAGATCGATCACGCGATCCAGTTGACGCACGGCAAGCTGAACCGTCTCGGCCAATTTGTCGAAATCGAATTCCTTGAACTCGTTCAAATGTTGGCCGAGATTGATCGAACCCAGATTGCAAACCGCCGTTTCATCATGGGTCGTGACTTCCAGTATCTCGGTGCACAAATTCGACAGATGAATCACGTTCTTCGCATTCGCTGTCTGGTTGCTGGCGCGATTACATTTGTCCTTGAACGTCATCCAGCCATTGCCGGTTTGTGCCAGCGTGCGCATCATTTTCGAATACAGTTCACGTGCCTTCACCTGCTTCACGGCAAGCCCGGCGATTTCGGCGGCTTCGTAACTTTGTTCGAAAGCATCGCCCCACAAATCCACCAGATGCGGCACCACTTTCGGATCAAACAAGGACCACATGCCGTCGGCTTCAACCCGACGCATGAACAAATCCGACACCCAGTTGGCCAGATTCAAATTATGCGTGCGACGCGCTTCGTCACCGGTGTTGTCGCGCAACTCCAGAAACTCCTCGACATCGGCATGCCAGGTTTCCAGATACACGCAGGCGGCTCCCTTGCGTTTGCCACCCTGATTCACTGCGGCGACCGAAGCATCGAGTGTTTTCAGCCACGGCACCAGACCATTCGACAAACCATTGGTCGAACGGATCAGCGAACCGCGCGAACGAATGCGCGAAAACGACAG
>CAZPCE010000484.1:0-1885 GCA_964584915.1 uncultured Arenimonas sp.
GATCCCGATGATTTATTGCCCGAACTGCCACGCGGTTCCCGTGCCGGAAGACCAACTGCCGGTCGTGTTGCCGGAAGACGTTGCCTTCTCCGGTACCAACTCGCCGATCAAGTCGAATCCGGAATGGCGCAAGACGACTTGCCCCCAATGCGGTGCCGCCGCCGAGCGCGAAACCGATACCTTCGATACCTTCATGGAATCGAGCTGGTACTACGCGCGCTACACATCTCCCGGCGCGAATGATCTGGTCGATGAACGCGCGAATTACTGGTTGCCGGTCGACCAGTACGTCGGCGGCATCGAACACGCGATCATGCACCTGATGTATTTCCGTTTCTATCACAAGCTGATGCGCGACGCCGGTCTGGTGAAAACCGACGAACCCGCGACGAACTTGCTTTGCCAGGGCATGGTGATTGCCGATACTTTTTATCGCGAAACCGAACTCGGCGCGAAGGATTGGTTCAATCCGGCCGATGTTGACACCACGCTCGATGAAAAAGGTCGCGTGATCGGCGCGGTTTCGAAAGAAGACGGCAAGCCGGTGCTGATAGGCGGCACCGAAAAAATGTCGAAATCGAAAAACAACGGCGTCGATCCGCAAATCATGGTGGATAAATTCGGTGCCGATACCGTTCGCTTGTTTTCGATGTTTGCCGCACCGCCGGAGCAGAGTCTGGATTGGAACGAGCAGGGCGTTGAAGGTATGGCGCGTTTTCTGCGCCGGGTTTGGGTGCAGGTGCAAAAACATGTAGCCGAAGGAAAAACCGGCAAGATGGATTTATCGCAATTGACGCCGGAACAAAAAAACATCCGTCGCCAATTGCATGAAACCATCCAGAAGGTCGGGGACGATTACGGTCGCCGCTACACGTTCAATACCGCGATTGCCGCGGTGATGGAGTGCATGAACGGCTTGTCGAAATTCGACGACCATAGCGTCAACGGCCGGGCCTTGAAACAGGAAGCCTACGAAGCCGTTGCCCTGTTGCTCAATCCGATCACCCCGCATACCTCGCATGCCTTGTGGCAGGCACTTGGCCATCCGGAAGCAACGCTGGAGGACATTCCGTTCCCGGTGTTCGATGCGAGCGCGCTGGCTCGCGACAGCGTGACATTGGCGGTGCAGGTGAACGGCAAATTGCGTGCGACGATTGAAGTTGCCGTGAACACGCCAAAAGACGAGATTGAGCGGCTTGCGAAAGCGGAGCCCAATGTCGAGAAGCATATCGAAGCGCAGACGGTGAAGAAAATCATCATCGTCCCGGGTAAAATCGTCAATATCGTGGTGGGCTGAGCCATCGGGCTTGGCTACTTAAGGAGTGTCCGAATGAAACGAATTATTTTTGCCGCCGTTTTAATCGCCGGTCTTTCGGCCTGCGGCTTCCATCCGCGCGGCAGTTTTGCCATTCCGGAATCGATCGGTGCGGTGCAAGTGGTCAATGCCGATACATACAGTGCATTGACCGATGGCTTGCAAAGCGCGGTGGATCGTGCGAACGCCAACAAAACGGCCGCTGCGGGCGCAGGCTCGGCCACCCTGAAAATCCATTCGGAAAAATGGGATACCAAGCCGTTGGCCATCGACGAGTTTGCGCAGGTGCGCGAATACATTACGCGCTACAAGGTCAATTTCGATTTGACGGCCGCAGACGGTAGCGTGCTGATCGAAACGCAGAGTATCGAACTGTCGCGCGAATACACCTACGACATCAACGTGGCGGTGGGTAATCCGGCCGAGCAGGAAGTGATCCAGCGCGAACTTCGCCGCGATATGCAGGCCGCCATCATTCGTCGCATGGATATCGTGTTGCGCTCGAAAAAATAACAGTTTTCGATAATGGAACTGAAATTCGACCGCTTCGAAAAACAACTGGCTTCCGAA
>CAZPCE010000485.1:0-1882 GCA_964584915.1 uncultured Arenimonas sp.
CTTGAGCTTGATTTCCTGGTCATCGACAAGAACCGTCATGCCTTCGAGCCATTTCGCACCTTTTTCGGCAACCTCGCCATTCAAGCGCACGCGACCGGCGTCGATCAGATCATCGGCTTCACGCCGCGAGCACAATCCGGATTCACTGATGAATTTATTGAGTCTCATGGCATTAAAGTTTCCGGACCCGGAAATTGCGGCCCTTGATTTTACCCGCACGCAGTTTCTGCATCACGCTGTCGATGAAAGCCGACTGGATCGCGACATAGGCACGGGTCGCGAACACATCAATCTTGCCTATCTGATTGGCCATCAATCCTCCGACGCCGGTCAAGGCCCCTAAAACGTCGCCGGGGCGCAATTTATCCTGGCGTCCGGCATCAATCACCAATGTTTTCATCGCAGGTGCAGGCATCGAAAGCGAGTTGCCGCGGCTTGGCAATCTTGTCCAGGTAATTGGACTGCCGATAATGTCTTCTATTTTGGAAGTCCGTCCCATCTCGCGACTGGACACCAGACTGAGCGCCAATCCGGTTTCACCCGCCCTGCCCGTACGTCCGACACGATGCACGTGAATGTCGGCATCGCTTGGTAACTCATACGCAATCACCATCGGCAAGGCTTTAATATCAAGACCGCGTGCGGCGACATCGGTAGCTACCAATACCCGGCTGCTGCCATTGGCGAATTGCACCAGGGTTTCATCGCGATCACGCTGTTCCAGGTCACCATGCAACTCGATAGCTGATATGCCGCGTTTCCACAAAACATCGGTCAAGCCTTTTGCGTCGATTTTGGTATTGCAGAAAATCAGGCAACTCTCAGGCTGATGTTCCATCAATAATGCAATCACCGCCTCCGGCTTATCGTTCGGTTCGACTTGATAAAACAATTGCTGGATCACGCTCTCGTCGTGCTGGCTTTCAACCGTGATTTCAGTCGGGTTCTTCTGGAACTGCTTGCTGATAGCGCGGATTTCTTCCGGATAGGTCGCAGAAAACAGCCACGTGCTTCTGGTATTCGGTGTTTTCTTCAAAATGGCTTTGACCGCATCCAAAAAGCCCATATCCATCATGCGATCTGCTTCGTCCAGAATGACCGATTGCAATGCGTCCAGCTTCAAGGCTTCCTTCTCGATCAATTCCTGAATGCGTCCGGGCGTGCCGACCACGATATGCGGCTCGTGAGCGAGTGATGCCAATTGCGGTCGCAACGGGATGCCGCCGCACAGGCTCAACACTTTTACATTCGGAATGAAACGCGCCAACGCACGAATCTCCTTGCTGACCTGATCGGCCAATTCGCGGGTCGGGCACAACACCAGACTTTGAAGACGGCCCTGCTCGCTTTGCAGTTTTGCCAACAAGGCCAGACCGACAGCGGCAGTTTTTCCGCTGACGCTTTCTGCCTGAGAAAGAACGTCCTGGCTATTCAGCATTAGCGGCAAAGCGCCCGCCTGGATCTCGGTCATTTCGGTATAGCCCAGTGCTTCCACTGCCTGCAACAAGCTTGGGGCCAAGTGGGTCAATTCAGTAAATTTTGTCATGCCGCATTATCGCACGGGCCGGGCGTGCTTTAGTTCTAAGTACGGGAATTGCTTGCTAGACTCGCAGAGCCTACAAGACCTATCGAGAGTGCCCCGATGCTTAAAAAATATGGCTGGATCGTGCTGATCGCCGCCTTCGTGCTGGTGTTTTGGCTAGGCAAACAATCAGGCAGCCAAAATGAAGCCCCGGCCAGCGCAACACCTCCGACCTTAACCGTCGGCGTTCAAAAGCTACCCGAAGCAACGCCGTTACCGGAAATTTCACCAAAGACCGAAGCAAACGAGCTGCCCGCATTTCTTCCGCCGGAGGCCAAAACCACGCTCGATTTGATTGCC
>CAZPCE010000486.1:0-1881 GCA_964584915.1 uncultured Arenimonas sp.
GAAATAGTTTCGGTTTGATTGACATAAGTCATGGCGGGAACGGAATTTAGGGCGCACTGTGGCTCCATGGAATTTTCCAATGGGGGTCCTATGAAACGTTCAGTATTTCCACTCATCATTGCCGCCGCGCTGTTCAGCTTGCCTGGCTGCAAGCCGGGTAAACAGGATGCCGCCGCCGATACCGCGCCGGTAAAAACAGATACCGGCGGTTCCGCAGCGGGTGATTTCGGTCCGCCGCAAGGCGAACCCGTGAATGCCGTTCTTACCAGTCCACCGATGGTACCGCCGGCAACGGGTCGTACCGCACCGGCAAAAGTCATTGTGGAGCTGGAAGTAAAAGAAGTGGAAATGGAAATTTCCGAAGGCGTGAAGTACACCTTCTGGACGTTCGGCGGAACGGTGCCGGGCAGCTTCATTCGCGTTCGCCAGGGCGACACGGTGGAATTCCATCTGAAGAATCATCCCGACAACAAGATGCCGCATAACATCGATCTGCATGCCGTCACCGGCCCTGGTGGTGGTGCAGCATCAAGCTTCACCGCACCGGGTCATCAATCGCAATTTACTTTCAAGGCACTCAATGCCGGCTTGTTTGTGTATCACTGCGCCACCGCGCCAGTCGGCATGCACGTCGCGAATGGTATGTACGGGTTGATTCTGGTCGAGCCGCCACAAGGCATGCCGAAAGTGGATCGCGAGTACTACGTGATGCAGGGTGATTTCTACACGGTCGGCAAGTATCGCGAAAAAGGCATGCAGGCTTTCGATATGCAAAAAGCGATTGATGAAAACCCGACCTACGTTTTGTTCAACGGTTCCGAAGGCGCGTTGCTCGGCGACAAGGCATTGAAGCTCAATGTCGGCGAAACCGTTCGCATGTATGTAGGTAACGGCGGCCCGAATCTGGTATCCAGCTTCCACATCATCGGCGAGATTTTTGACAAGGTGTACACCGAAGGCGGCACGCATTATCAGGAAAACGTGCAGACGACTTTGATTCCCGCCGGCGGTTCGAGCATCGTCGAATACAAGGCCGAAGTGCCGGGTACCGGCGTGATCGTGGATCACTCCATCTTCCGCGCGTTCAACAAGGGTGCGTTGGGCATGGTGAAAACCGAAGGTCCTGAAAACAAAGCCATCTATTCGGGTAAAGAAGTGGACAGCGTTTATCTTGGCGACAAGGCGGTCAGTTCCGCTCCCGTCTCTGCAGCGGCTACGGCAACTGCCGGTGGCGTGCTGACGCTCGACCAACAAATCAAGGCCGGTGAAGCCCTTTTCAACGGAACCTGTTCGGTCTGCCATCAAAGCAGCGGTGAAGGTATTCCGAATGTGTTTCCGCCATTGGCGAAATCGGATTTCCTGAATGCCGACAAGAATCGCGCCATCCATATCGTGCTTAATGGCTTGAATGGTCCGGTCACCGTGAATGGCAACAAGTTCGATTCGGTAATGCCGCCGATGAGCCAGCTCAATGATGATGAAGTCGCCAATATCGTGACCTTCGTACTCAATAGCTGGGGCAACAAGGGCGGCACGGTGACGGCAGCGGAAGTGGCGAAGGTTCGCAAGGAAACACCGCGGCCACAGGGTGCGGCACATTAATCCGCCATGCGCAGACTGATCCTGCTCAGTTGTCTGATAAGCACCGCCAGCCTCGCTGGTGGTGCTTATGTACGAGTGCCGGCAGGTGAATTCCAGTCGGTATTGAAATACGAAGACAACAAGGGCAAGCAGAAAATCGCCGCCTTCGACATGATGAAACAACCGGTGACCAACGCACAGTTTCTCGAATTCGTGCGTAAACATCCGCAATGGCAACGTGGCAAAACGCCGGTTGTGTTTGCAGAACAAAAACATTATCTCTCGCACTGGCAGGCGCCT
>CAZPCE010000487.1:0-1880 GCA_964584915.1 uncultured Arenimonas sp.
TGCCGGCATCGTCAAGCCGGTCAAGGACGGCGATGTTGGCGCCTTCATCGGCGAGCCGCAGTGCGCAAGCCCTGCCGATACCCAGTGCGGCACCGGTGATGACACAGGTTTTTTGCTTGACTCGATTCATGTCCCAGTCTCCGGTTTCCGGAAATTTCCGGATGCTTGATATTTGCATTTCTTGAAGCCGCTTTCTTGATCGAAATCAAAGTCGAGGCATTGATCTGGCTCGACTATGGAAGGTAATCGATGGTCTGAAAAGCTCCGGCCAACGGCAGTAACAAGCAATATGCGAATGCCTATATACCTTTCGTATTTTATGGCGCTAAATAAACCGACTTTCCTGCAAACCCGTGCCGTGGATGCCAAGCCATGTTGTTGAAAACCCTGATCGCCGCGCAAGACCTCGGACGTCTCCACGCGATAGCTTCCGTGTTCATTCGCTATGGTTTCGGCGATGTGGTGCAACGGCTCCGCATGGCCAATATCCTGGAACGTGCGGGAAAAGTTTTGCATCTGCAAAACGTTGAAGACACGGCGCATTTAAGCTCGGCCGAACGACTGCGTTGCGCGATGGAAGATCTGGGGCCGACTTTCGTCAAGCTGGGGCAAATCCTGGCTACCCGCGTTGACCTGTTTCCACCGGACTGGATTGCCGAATTCGAAAAGCTGCAGGATCACGCGCCGCTGGTCGCCTTCGCCGACATACAGGCGCAATTGCTCGACAGCCTGCCGGATTCACCGGAAGCGTATTTTGCGGAACTGGACCACACGCCCCTTGCTGCCGGCTCGATCGCACAGGTTCACCGCGCCGTCTTGCGTGATGGCCGTTCGGTTATCGTGAAAATTCGCCGCCCGGGAATTCGCGACATCATCGATGCCGACATGCGTCTGTTGCAGCGCTTCGCGAAAATGATCGAAACCGAATTGCCCGAATGGCGCTGCTATCGTCCGCTCGATGTCGTTGGCCGATTCAAGAGCTCGCTGTATCGCGAACTCGATCTTGCTGCCGAGTGCCATAACGCGGAACGTATTGCCGATGCCTTTCGCGATGATCCCGACATTGTCGTACCGGGCGTCGTCTGGCCGCTGACCAGCGAATGCGTGAATGTGCAGGAATTCGTTTCCGGCATTCCGGCGCATGATCTGGATGCGGTTGCCGCCGCCGGGCTCGATCAGAAAAAGCTGGCCTTGATCGGCGCCAGAACCGCCTTGAAAATGATGCTGGAAGACGGCTTCTTCCATGCCGATCCGCATCCGGGAAATCTTTTTTACCTGCCCGGAAATCGCATGGCATTGATTGACTTCGGCATGGTCGGACACCTGTCCGACAAACGTCGCGACCAAGTGCTCGATTTGCTGCAAGGTCTGGTCCAGCGCGATCCGCAGCAAATCATCGATGTGCTTTTCGAGTGGACCCAGGATTCCGATTTCGATGCGGAAAAACTGACGCAGGAAGTCGACGGTTTCATCGACCAATACCACGGCATTCCCTTGAAGCAACTGGATCTTGGCGCGATGCTCGGTAACGTGACCTTGATCCTGCGCGACAACAAGCTTGCCTTGCCGTCCGATCTTGCGATGCTGATAAAAGTTTTCGTGACGCTGGAAGGCATCGGACGGAAACTCGATCCCGATTTCGACATGGTGTCGGTCGCAATGCCGATCGTGCGGAAGGCGATGCGGAATCGTTACAGCGCATCATCGGTCGCCAAGCGCGGCCAGCGGGTGGTCAAACTGGGCATGCATGTACTTTCTTCCTTGCCGGAAAGCATTCGCGAAATCCTGCAACATGCCAGAGCGGGAAAGATAAAAGTCAGCATCGACATCGAACGACTGCAACACCTGGGCGAACAGCTCGATCATTCCGCCAATCGCCT
>CAZPCE010000488.1:0-1374 GCA_964584915.1 uncultured Arenimonas sp.
CGCGTTCGCGGTCCACGGCGCCCGGGTCGATGGTCAGGTTGCCGGCGGTTTCGCGCAGCAGCATCAGCGAGGTGTCGACGGTCTCGGCGTCGGTGCGCGGCAGGTCGAGCTTGTAGATGGTCTCGTCGAGGTCGGTCGAGGCGTTGGTGTCGGCCCCGAAGGCCAGGCCCAGGCGCTCCAGGATCTTGATCATGTCGCCTTCGGGCACGTTCTTCGAGCCGTTGAAGGCCATGTGCTCGAGGAAGTGGGCCAGGCCCGCCTGGGCGTCGGTCTCCTGCAGGGAGCCGGCGTCGAAGCGCAGGCGCAGGGCGGCCTGGCCGGCGGGGATGGTCTGCTTGCGCAGCGCATAGCGCATGCCGTTGGGCAGGGCGCCGAAGCGAACCTCCGGATCGGCGGGGACGTCGGAGCGGGCCTGGGCCCACTGGCCGGGCGCCAGCTTGACCGGCGCGGCGGGCGCCTTGTCCTGTCCGATCCCGAACCCCCCAAGCTTGGGCATCGACAGGTTGGGAACGGCGCAGCCGCTCAGAGCGGTGGCCGCGAGAAGCGCGGCGGCGCCGCGCAGGGGACGGATCATAAAGGCTTTCCGGATCGTTGGCGGTCGGGCACCATGCCCCGCGGGTCGTGGCGGGCGCAAGGCGGGACGGGGGCAGGGCGGCCTTACTCGCCGGGGCGGCTGATATAGTAGGTGGCGGTGTTGCCTACCGCGTTGGCGACGCCGGAGATCGAGCGGCCCGAGGTCTGGGTGGCGGTCGCCGTGGCGCCGACATCGACGGTGTTGGTCTGGTCGTTGCCCACCGTCAGGCGGCCTGAGCAATCGGCGCAGGAATAGCCGACCGCCGCGTTGCCGCTGGCGCTGGCCGAGGCCAGGCCGTCATAGCCTTCGCCGCCGGTGTAGCTGGCCACGACCTCGATGCCGCCGCCCTCGTTGAACTGGGTGTTGTCGATGATCACCTCGCCGCCGATGTCGCCCATGACGGCATTGTTGCCGACCCCGTTGGCCACGGCCGCGGCCGCGCCGAAGTTGGCCGCCGAGCTGACGGCCTGGGCGCGGACATAGGCCTGGTTGGTCTGGTTGACGGTGGCGTCGAGGAGGAAGCCCTCGTTGACCGCATTCATGTTGTTGCCGGCGGCGATCGCGGTGGTCTTGCCGTCCTGCACCTGGCCATAGGCAGTGAAATGGGCGGCCTGGGTGACCCCGGCGGTGTTCTGCTGGTCGACGATCACCCGGACGCCCGAGCCCCCGTCGCCGGAGAGGGCGACATTGTTGCCCATGGAGCCGGCCGTCATCTCCGCCGCTCCGGTCACCAGGCCATAGACCCCGCCGCCGTCCGAATAGGTGTCGGCCGCGTTGGCCTGATTCACCCGCACACCCGC
>CAZPCE010000488.1:1384-1866 GCA_964584915.1 uncultured Arenimonas sp.
GACGCCGAGGTTCTGGTTGTTCCCCACAGCATGGGTGGAGGTGAACGCCTCGCCGGTCTCGGCGTTGGGGGCCTAGATGTGGCTGTGGGCGGTGATGGTGGCGGCGGTGGTGGCCTGATTGAACACCGCGCTCATTGTGCCGGCATAGACATTGGCGTCGCCGAGGTTGCCGCCGGCTGTGGTGGTGAGGTTGGTCTGCGCGCCGGAGTTGGTGGCGACATTGACGTTGGTGTCGGCGAGGATGTCGCCGCTGGAGGTCTGGTTGGACCTGAGGTCCAGGTCGCTGCCGTCGGCGGAGGCCGAATAGACGTTGCCGGTGGCCGTGGTGTTGGCGGTGGTGGACTCGCTGACGGTCTCGACATTCAGGGTCTGCTGGCTGAAGACGTCGCCGAGCTGGATCTGATTGTTCAGAACGGTGTTGGTCTGACTAGTAGCGGCCCCGCACGGCAGAATCCCGGCGAGCATTCCAGCGAGAAGGATCG
>CAZPCE010000489.1:0-1860 GCA_964584915.1 uncultured Arenimonas sp.
GGTGGGGATCCGCGAGTCGGTGACCTTCCGGCTGCCCTCGGTGCGGGCTCCCGCATTGTGATGGCTCAGGAAGGCCAGATCCTGAAATACATCAGCCCGGCTTTCAGCCAGGATTGGTCACCGCTGCGCGGCGGCGGTGTGCCGTATCGTTTCAATTCGTTCTGGAACGCCAGCGCGATGTATTTCGATGACAAGGGCGCGATCCAGCCATACGTCATTTCGGAATGGACCCCGTCTGCCGATTTCGCCACCTGGACGTTCAAGGTCAATCCGGCCGCCAAGTTCTCTGACGGATCGCCGATCACCGCGGCCGATGTGAAGGGTTCATGGGAATTGTCGGCCATGCCGGCCACCAAGAACCAGCGTATTGATCAGGTGCTGGCCAATGTCGCCGGCTATGCCGAAGTCAAGGACGGCAAGGGCACCGACATCACCGGCATCGTTGCAGGCGAAGGAACGCTCACCGTCACGCTCAAGGGTCCGGATCCGATTTTCTTCCAGCGCCTTGCCAACCACATTGCGCCGATTGTGAAGGTTTCGCAGGCACGCGGTGCGGACGGCAATGAAGTTGCCGACTTCTACAAGCCGGCCAATGGCGGCGTGAACTCCGGTCCATTCTCGCTGACGGAAATCGATCTCGACGCCGGCAAGCTGGTATTCAAGCCGAACGCAAACTTCTTCGGCACAAAGCCGGCGTTGGCAGGCATTGAATTGACCTCGGTCGAAGACAATGTGACAGCAACCCAGATGTTGAAATCCGGCGAGTATCAGGCACACGTCGAACTCGTCACCTCCACCATGGTGGAAGATCTCGGCGCTGAATTTGCCGCTGGTCCGACCATTCCGACGGCACAGCATTTCTGGTTCAACATCACCCGTGCCCCAATGGATGACCCGAAGGTGCGCGAAGCGCTCATCCTGGCCGTCGACCGCGACGGGTTGATCAAGGCATCGTTCCCCAATGGACCGCATTCCAAGACGGATACGGTGATGAACTCGGTGCCGGGTGAAGACGATCCGAAATTCGTGCCCTACCCGTTCGATGCTGCCAAGGCAAAGCAGTTGCTGTCCGAGTCAAGCTATGGCGGGCCAGACCGGCTTCCCAAACTGTTGTTTGTCGGCATTTCCTCGCCGGCCAACGAGGCAGCCGCTCAGTACATCGCGGAACAGTGGCGCCAGAATCTCGGCATCACCGCTGTCGACATGAAGCCGCAGCAGGACCAGTACGCCGGTCCGGACCAGAACGCGGTGCAGATTTTCCGCGACGACGTCGGGACACGTGTTCCTGATGCGCCGAGCTATCTTGCTGGTTCCATTGCCTCTTCTTCCGGCAACGCGCAGGGCAAGATGGGCGGCTACAAGAATGACAAGGTGGATGCCCTCATCGCTGAAGCCCTGACCAAGCCGGTCGATGATCCGGCACGTGTTGCCCTGGCCCAGGAAGCCCAGCGCCTGTTCCGCGATGACTACTGCTTCATCCCTTGGTACAAGCAGACAATGTCACGTTGGGCCAATGCCAATGTCAAAGGCATGGAAAAGAACCTTGACTGGCAGGTTGTCGCACCTTGGGCGATTTCCATCGCCTGATTTGCAATGTTCATGAAAGCGGGCGGGGCTTTTGCTCCGCCCTTTTTCAAACTCGCACAGGGAATCCCGGTCATGTTCAGCCATATCCTGCAACGATTGCTCCTTTGGATTCCCTCGGTCCTGCTTGTCATGCTTGCCGTCTATGCGCTGGCCTTTTTCGGCGCAGGCGATCCGATCAAGCTGATTTTCCTGCGCGCGCCCGGTGACGTGGCTTATGATCCTGTGAAAATCGAGGCGATCCGCGAACAGGCAGGTTTGAACCAGCCGTTCATT
>CAZPCE010000490.1:0-1833 GCA_964584915.1 uncultured Arenimonas sp.
ACCGGCGAGTCTGGTGTTTCCCTGCAATGCCGGTTTCAACCATTGCTCGCGTCGCGAAAATAATGCATCATCGCTGAAATCCGGCAGCTCAAGTTCCGGCGCCCACTCACGCAGGCAACGCACGCGTTCACGCCATTGTTTAAGATTTTCCGTCCACGACAATGCATTCAATCCCAACTCGGCGACGGCGTCGCAAAGTGCCTGCGCCGCCTTGGCGGGATCAGGGCGGCCGGCCGGTTTCGATTCCAGGACAATCTGGTCGAAACGCTTTTCACGCCGTGCAATCAAACCGCGCGCATCGGCATCCCAACGCACGCTGTCTTCTTCGCTGAAGCGTTCCGGAAAATCCCGTTGCAAACGAAATTCATCCAGCGGTGCCGCACGCAAAATGCTGCTGTCCTTGCTTTCGAATCGGCATTCGCTGATCGCCAACCACGGCTCGCCGAACAAGGCGCTGTCATCCCATATTTTTGCGATGCGTCCGTTGGCCATCTGGTAACGGCGCGGATCGTTCGGGTGTTGCCGTGCGATGCGTTCCGGAAACGCATGCAGCAATAAATCGCCGAGCGCATGGGCAGGCGTGGCATTCGCCGGCAACGTATCGCAACGAAGACGGCGCCGCCATTGCTGGCTGGCCTGATCAATGGCGGCGATCGCGGAACGATTCACGTTAGGCGGCAAGCGTCCGGAACGATAGGCGGCCAAGGCTTGCCAACGCGACGCCCAGTCATCACGACGTTCGCCGATTAACGGATCGCGCGCTTCGATCAATGCGGCCAAATCGCAGGCAAGCGCTTTTTC
This sequence comes from uncultured Arenimonas sp., assembly GCA_964584915.1. Lineage (GTDB taxonomy): Bacteria > Pseudomonadota > Gammaproteobacteria > Xanthomonadales > Xanthomonadaceae > Arenimonas. The sequence continues at coordinate 802 of CAZPCE010000490.1, forward strand.
CGGTTCGTTTTGTGCGGCAAGCAACATCGCGGCAATGCGCGGATGCGTACCGAGGCCAAGAATTTTTTTGCCCAGCGCCGTGATGCGCTGGTGTTTATCCAATGCATTCAGGCGTTGCAACAATTCCCGCGCCGCCGCCATCGTTCCCGGTGGCGGCGATTCAAAGAAACGCACATCGCTGCTGCCCCAGGCCGCGAGCTCCAGGCACAGGGCACTCAATTCGGTTTGCGATATTTCCGAACTGCGCATCGGTTCCAGGCGCTGCGATGCCGGCCATAATCGGTAACACCAGCCTTCGGCGACACGGCCGGCGCGTCCGGCGCGCTGGTCGGCCGAGGCCTGGGAAATATTGACGGTTTCCAGCCTTGAAAATCCGGAATTCGGATCGAAGCGCGGTTCACGCGACAATCCGCTGTCGATCACGACGCGAACGCCGGGCAAGGTCACCGACGACTCCGCGATATTGGTCGCCAACACGATGCGGCGTTTGCCGTTTTTATCCGGCGCCAATGCCTCGCTTTGTTTTTCGATCGGCATTTCGCCGAACAGGGAGACCAAAGAAATTTCTCCCGACGCGGCAATCGATTGCGAAAGCGCTTTTTCGAGTTGGCCGATTTCCCTTTGCCCCGGCAGAAACACCAGCAAATCGCCGTCGTGTTTCTGCAGCACTTCCTCGATGCAGCGCTTGATCTGGAACGTCAATGCTTCGTCGCGCCTTGCGGGGAAATGTGTGGTCGTCACCGGATAACTGCGGCCCGCGCTGGTGATTCGACCTGCCTGCAGAAACTGCGCCAGTTTTTCGCCATCCAGCGTGGCGGACATCAACACGATGCGCAAATCTTCGCGCAGCGATTGCTGGATATCCAGCGCCAGTGCAAGACCCAGATCGGCGCTTAAATGCCGTTCGTGGAATTCATCGAACAAGATCGCGGCGACGTTTTCGAGCGCAGGATCGTCCTGGATCATCCGCGTAAGAATGCCTTCGGTAACCACTTCGATTTTCGTTCGGGCGGAAATTTTATTTTCAAACCG
>CAZPCE010000491.1:0-1830 GCA_964584915.1 uncultured Arenimonas sp.
AAGGCAAATACCGAACATCGGAATTTTCGCAGCGATAAATTGCTTGATCGCTGCAATCGCGTAATCGCAAGGCGCCGGATCGCCGGGACCGTTTGACAGGAAAATGCCATCGGGCTTTTCGGCGAGCACTTGTTCGGCCGAGGTTTGCGCCGGCACCACGGTAATCTTGCAGCCGCGATCCGCCAGCATGCGCAGGATATTGCGCTTCACGCCGAAGTCGTAGGCCACCACATGGAATTTCGAATCGACGCGCTTGAACTGGTTTTTATCGAGGTCGAGCTCGCCTTCGGTCCAGACATAACGTTCGCGCGTACATACTTCTTTCGCCAGATCCATGCCTTTCAGACCGGGAAATTTACGGGCCGCTTCGATCGCCTTATCAACATCGATATCACCGGCCATCAATGCGCCGTTTTGCGCGCCACGATCGCGCAACAAGCGCGTCAATTTGCGGGTATCGATATCGGCAATGGCGACCACGCCACGTGCTGCACACCATTCCGGCAGTGCTACTTGATGACGCCAGTTGCTGGGGCGACGCGGTACATCGCGCACGATCAGGCCGGAGGCGAAAACTTCGCCGGCTTCGTCATCCTGCGAGGTAAAACCGGTGTTGCCGATATGTGGATAGGTCAGTGTAATCAACTGCTGCGCGTAGGATGGATCGGTAATGATTTCTTGATAGCCGGTCAGCGCGGTATTGAATACCACTTCACCGACGGATAAGCCGGTTGCGCCTACGGAAACGCCCTCGAATACGGTTCCGTCTTCGAGTGCAAGAATGGCGGTTTGAGTCACGGGAGCTCGCCTTTGGTTGGGTGAACCACTTCGGGCGCCAAGTTGCAGCAGCCCGCAGATAGGGCAAGGGCCAAATCTGTTTGAACAAAAGGGGTTCAGGCGAGCGAGAATTTTAACGGCGCGGGCGCCTGATGTCCATTGAAAAAACCGGAATGTGTTTAGAATGCCGGATGACAGCATTCTCTCCGGTGTGGGTCCACACCCTTCTCGAAGTCCTCGCCTACACTCTGGGAACCCAGGCTTTTCTGTGGCAACGAAGACGTTTGGGGCTTGGCAGCCTGCAAGACAAGGACCAGACGCTTTGGGTGATCGTCGGTGCCGCGCTTGGCGCTGCTTTAGGCTCGAAAATGGCGTTTTGGCTGGAAGATCCCGCCATTGCTTTTGCTAATTTCCCGGATTGGCGCCATTTGCTGGAAGGAAAATCCATCGTTGGTGGCCTGCTCGGTGGCTTGATCGGAGTCGAAACCAGCAAAAAACTGGTGGGCCAGACCCATTCCACCGGCGATGCCTTCGTTTTGCCATTGGCGGTCGGCATGTGCATCGGCCGGATCGGTTGTTTTTTAGCCGGCTTGGCTGACCACACTTACGGCAATGCCACCACGCTTCCCTGGGGAATCGATTTCGGCGACGGTATCGACCGGCATCCGACCCAATTGTATGAAATCGTATTCATCGTGATTTGGACCGCGCTGATTCTCGGACGAAAGCAGCGCTATAGCCAAACCGGCGATTGCTTTCGACTCTATCTGGCGGGTTATTTGCTGTTTCGATTCATCGTCGAGTTCATCAAACCGATACCGATGGTCTATCCACTGTCGCTTTCGGGCATCCAATGGTTATGCGTGTTCGGTCTGGCCTACTATGCGAAACACCTGCCTCGTCTAACCCGGGAGTTATTGTGGGACACAAAGTAAGGCCTTATCTTTATTACGACAACGCAGTTTCGATTTGCAGCACATGTCTGCGTCGTGTCGAAGCCAGCATCCTGATCAAGGACGAACAGGTGTTCATGGAAAAATGGTGCCCCGAGCA
>CAZPCE010000492.1:0-1392 GCA_964584915.1 uncultured Arenimonas sp.
CGAAGCCATCTACACGCTTTATGAAGGCGTCGGCTCGGTCGAAGGCATCGACACCGCCATGAAGCTCGGCGCCAACCATCCGATGGGCCCGCTGCAGCTGGCAGACTTCATCGGCTTGGACACCTGTCTGTCGATCATGCAGGTGCTGCATGACGGACTGTCGGATTCCAAATACCGCCCCTGCCCGCTTTTGGTGAAATATGTCGAAGCCGGCTGGCTCGGCCGCAAGGCAGGCCGCGGCTTCTATGACTATCGCGGCGAACATCCGGTCCCGACCCGCTGATTCTCCTGCTGCGTTTTTGTCGCAGCAACCAGAGCTGATTTGTCAGCGTTCTGTCATCTTGCGCCTGCCAAGCTGCCCCAAAGGAGGCAGCAATGGCCGTCGCAAACACCCTGCCAGCACAATTGGCAACCGGAACCGTCCGCGTCTGGGATCTGGGCGTTCGCCTGTTCCACTGGCTGTTTGCCGCCGGAATTCTCGCTGAACTGGCGCTGGGTTTCTTATTTCCTTCCGCGCAAGCGCTGCATGTCTGGATTGGCTACGCCCTCGCAGGCCTGATCGGCTTCCGACTGGTATGGGGCTTCACCGGCTCGACCTTTGCCCGCTTCTCGGCATTTGCGCCCTCGATCAACGCTGCAATCGCCCATGTGTCAGGCAAGCACAGCGCCGGCCTTGGCCACAATCCGCTCGGCGCATGGATGGTCTACGGCCTTCTCGGCATCGGCCTTCTGATGGTTGCCACAGGAATGGCAACGCTTGGCGGGATCGAGCGCCTCGGACCCGTTACTGCGCTGTTTTCCGTGCAAGGCGGCGAAATCGCACGCTTCATTCACACGGCCGCCGCCTTTCTGCTCATTGCAATGATCATTGCCCACATAGGCGGCGTGGCATTCGAATCCCGCCGCGAAAAGCAAAATCTCGCCCGCGCCATGGTCACCGGCAACAAGACCGCCGTCCCTGACCCAACGACAGTCAGGCAGCCACGCGTCCGCGCCGCTGCGACCGCCATGGCCTCTCTTGCCCTCTTGGCTTTTGCGGCAATCATTGGCCTCAATGCCCTGCCTCTACCCCGCATTCCACATGACGCGCCGCTCACCGCATGGGTCGAAGAATGCGGCGCCTGCCATACGCCACATCACCCGAGCCTGTTGCCGTCGCAAACTTGGGGCACAGTCATGGCCGGCCTCGACGATCACTTCGGCGAAGACGCCAGCCTTGATGCCAAAACCGCCGGGAGCATAGCAACCTGGCTTGCCGCCAACGCGGCCGAAAATTTCGACACCAAGGCCGCATCATGGTTCCGGCAGCCCGATGCTTCAGAACCGCTTCGCATTACGGCAACCGCGCGCTGGAAAGACATCCACGAAGATCTGCCAGAAACGGTTTTCAAG
>CAZPCE010000492.1:1402-1827 GCA_964584915.1 uncultured Arenimonas sp.
TCGGCTCGCCCGCCAATTGCGGCGCCTGCCATGGCGACGCCGTCTCGGGCAGGTTCAACCGCGCTGCCATCGAAATTCCACCCGCATGAAAGGACGAACCATGAGACGTCACCTGATCCTCCTGTCTGCCGCTGCCATGGCCCTGACCGCTCTCGCGGCCAAGGCAGGCCCTGCGCAGGACGCCATCATCGCCCACTACGCCGAGCTCGCCAAAGCTGCCGACCCGGCCTTCACCGCCTTCTCGGCGAAAGACGGCGAAGCATTCTTTCAGGCCAATCACACCGGCGGCGGCGCGGCACAACACCCAGACCGAGGTCAGGTTGGTGTTCATGACCCGTTGAAAATCGGCCAGAGCAAAGTCACCGATCGGCGCGCGATGGTTGATGCCGGCATTTGCCACCAGGATGTCCAGTTGCCCGTGTCGC
>CAZPCE010000493.1:0-1823 GCA_964584915.1 uncultured Arenimonas sp.
ACCGCGCCCTGATGGCCGCTCAGAACGCGATCCAGAATCCGCTGCTGGACGAGGTTTCGCTCAAGGGCGCCAAGGCCGTGCTGGTGAACGTCACCGGCGGCCTCGACATGACCCTTCTTGAAGTCGACGAGGCGGCCAACGCCATCTCCGAACAGGTCGATCCCGAGGGTAACATCATCTTCGGCGCCGCCTTCGACCCCACTCTGGAGGGCATGATCCGGGTGTCCGTCGTGGCCACCGGCATGGACGGCGCCTCGATCGCCGCCATCGAGCCCAAGGTGGAGCGCCGCCCGCTGACCGCGCCGCCGCTGCGCGCCACAGAACAGGCGCACCAGCCCTATACGCCGCCGCCGAGCCCCGCGCCCGAGCCGGTTCGTTCGATCTACGCCACCCCGGCCGCCCAGGCTCCGGTTCAGCGCTACGAGGCCCCGGCCTACCGCGCTCCGGTCGCAGCCGCTCCGGCTCCGGCTCCGGCTCCCGCTCCCGCGCCGACCCCCGCTCCTCGCGCCAGCTTCGAAGAGGAACTGGAAGCGCAGGGTGATCTCTACGCCGCGGTTCCGACGCCTGCTCCGGCCCCCGAGCCGGTCCGTGTCGAGCCGCAGATCATCCAGGCCGCCGCGCCGCCGCCGTCCCAGCCCATGACCCGGATCGTCGATCCGTCCGTGGCGGAGGACGACGATGAGCCGCTGTTCCCTGACGCGGTCTTCGAGGATCGCCGCCCACAGCGTAGCGGCGGATTCCTCAGCCTGTTCGGCAGCCGTCCGCGCTATGACGCCCCGGCGCCGGCCGCCCGTCCCGCTGCCCGAGGGGGCGCGCAGCCCGCCGAGGCTCCGGCGCCGCAGGAACAGGCCGAGGGCCAGGAAGACCTGGAAATCCCTTCCTTCCTGCGCCGTCTCGCCAACTAGGGCGTCACGCCAGACCGATCTACGCGCAGGGCCGGGTTCACCCCCGGCCCTGTTGCGTTACGGGCGCCGGTTTCGCGCGTGAGGCGAGGGGCCCTACGCCTTGATTCCGCTAACAATTCCTGACGTCCCGACTCGAAACATTCGGAAACAGGACGTGTCTTGCGGCGCCGCAGCATAATCGTAAAAGGGCGACTGAGGCGTAGTCTGGCCACTCCCGGCCAGCATTGCGACTCGAGAGGGCTCCGGTCTTGGCCGCATCCGCGTTTCAACACACCCTGCAAGGCCCGGCGATCTTCGCCGGCGTCGGCGTGCACACCGGCGCCCATACCCGTGTCTCGGTGAGGCCCGCGCCCGCCAACACGGGCATCGTCTTCGTCCGCACCGACGTGACAGATCGCGACAACCGCGTGCCGGTCAGCGCCGAGGCGGTGTGCAAGACCCAGTTGGGCACCGTGATCACCAACGCCGCCGACGTCACCGTCGCCACCATTGAACACCTGATGGCCGCCCTGGTCATGCTGGACATCGACAACGCCGTGGTTGAGCTCGATGGCCCCGAGATGCCGATCATGGACGGCTCTTCGCTGCCCTTCGTCGAAATCCTCGACCGCGCCGGCCGCCGGGGGCAGGACGCCCCGCGCCGCTATATCGAGATCCTGGAAACCGTTGAGGTCGTGGACGGCGACAAGCGCGCCACCCTGAGCCCTGCCGACGAGTTCGAGGTCGCGTTCGAGATCGCCTTCGACTCCAAGGCCATCGGCCGCCAGCGGGTTGACCTGCCGATGAACGAGCGCGCCTTCCGCAGCGAACTGGCCGACTGCCGCACCTTCGGCTTCCTGCACGAAGTCGAGGCCTTGCGCGCCATGGGCCTGGCCCGTGGTGGTTCGATGGAAAACGTTGTCGTCATCGAGGGCGACC
>CAZPCE010000494.1:0-1820 GCA_964584915.1 uncultured Arenimonas sp.
CGATCTATCGGGGTAAGATCGTCCATACCCAACAGCGATCTTGAGCTTCTTGCGCCCGCGCTTTGCAGCAACCTTTTGACCCGGCTTGCGCCCCAGGCCAATCGTCTTGGCGAGTGCAGCACGCTGCGCGGCGTAGTTGGGAGCGACCAGCGGATGGTCAGCTGCAAGGTTCCAGCGCGCCTTGTACTCTGTTGGCGTCAGGTCGTGCTCGGTCATCAGGTGACGCTTGAGCATCTTGCCCTTGAAGCCGCATTCCAGGCAGGTCACCGCATCGGGCTTGACCGATGCGCGGACGGAAACTGCTGGTTCGCGTTTTGCTTCAACAACCGGTGCCGGTGCATCAACATTGGCGAGCGCCTGATAGACCGACTGAATAAGACCCGGGATAGCGGTCATGGCAACATCATTATTGCTGACATGGGCCGAGACAATGTCGGCAGTTAGCAAGACGAGAGTTTCTTTATCCATGGTTAGTTCTCGATTTTAGGATGAAGATCGCAGGAATATTCGAAGAAATCATGAGGCATTAATGCATCACTGCGCGAATGGTTGCAGGTGCGCCTTTATACAGGACTTGGACTTTGGCAATGGGAATAATATTTACAGAAATGAATAGAAAATTGCGTATCTGTCGCTGCACTCAGCCTAAAATCCGCTGGGTATTCGGTGTGAGCTTGCTACACTCATGAAATTCACCAAGTTAAATTTGCCGCAAGATGTCCTCGATGGTCTCGGCTTGCCCGACATTCCCTACGAGGTGCCGAGCGTTTACTTTGAGCACTTTGGCTTCGAGCAGCAAGAGCCGCCACTGGCGGCGATGTTATTTGCGTTGCAGCAACGCGCCGCACACGAGAACGCCGATTGGTTGAAACTCGCGCCAGCGATGGATGCACTGGTCATGGCTCTGCAGAACGATGGCTGGGCCGGTACAACAAAAATTGAAGGCGCGAACTTTACCATCGTGTTCGATAAGATCGATCTCGATAGCTATTGTATTGGGATACATCGACGGGGCCGGATCGTCGCGGTTCTCTCTGAAGCCGGTGAGGGCAGGGTAAAGGCGCAGCTGTTTCACCCGCCCTGTGAACGCACGGTCGAGACATTAATCGCGCTGAGCTACACTGCTGATGAGAACGGCAAGCTGCCTTACTTCGGCACACCCTGGCAGAGCGCCGAGGATACGGCAGCAAGCAACAGCCAGTATTACGCCGCAGAAGCTGGCAGGACCTATCTGGCGCCGTGGCATTATGGGGTCGGACTTGGCTGGGACCAGCAGCCCATGCACGAGTGGATGATAGCCCGCGAGCACATGAAGCCCTGGCCAGATGACCCAGCCTACGGGGCCATTGCAATCAATGCCTATGTGCAGATCAGAGACCTGCTCCAGAGCTTGCCAAAGGAAGAATGGCACGAAGAGACGCTTCCAGAGTTCTATGCGCTACATGAAGAGACCAAAGACGAACCGGCAGAAGAGCCGCTTACTCCGCTTGGCGCTTATAACCTCAGTCAGCCTGAAGGGCGCTTCGGGTTCTTGTGGGCCCTGTTCAACGACTACCAGGAAGTCGGCTTGCTGATGGCCGTGAACCATGTCTGGTCCTGTCTTGGCACGCCGCGAAGCCTTCGCTGCGCTCTCATGGCGCAGAAGGTCGGCAAAACCGGGACTGGACGGCGGGCGCTCATGCGGTTCCTCAGCCGATTCCTTAAAGAGACCCTGCACGAGTTCGAGATACCCGATCTGCCCGATCGCAACGCTTACGTCTCCTTCGAGGAGTGGAACGCGGACTGCCTGGCGCATTTTGAGCGCCTAGAGTTGCGGATGT
>CAZPCE010000495.1:0-1812 GCA_964584915.1 uncultured Arenimonas sp.
CCCCTGAGAGGCTGCCATATAAGCATTTGGCATATGGGCAAATAGAATAAGAACTCTAAAGATTTTTGTTGACAACGTTTTTATTCTGCGTTTAGTCTCAACCCATGACCTCCAAAACCTTCACCGCCAAAGCAGAAAACGTCCGGATTATTCCGGTCGTCGGCTTGCCGGTTGTCGCTGGTCTCAATGTCGTAACGCTCGTACTCGTACTCGTCCTTATTATTATCGGAGGTGCGGGCTGAGGCGGTCGTTAGAAACATAAAAAATAACGAAAACTTCAAAACCCCGCACCTGGCAACAGATGCGGGGTTTTTTATTTGCCTCGGTTTGCAACAGCAAACATGCAGAAAACCACAAATCCATTCAATCCATCGGTAGCCGGCGCAGGCAGGGATCGCGTACGTATTTTCGATACGACCTTGCGTGATGGCGAGCAGGCACCCGGCTTCTCGATGAGCCGCAGCCAGAAGAGACGCATTGCGCAGGCCTTGGCAGAACTTGGCGTGGACATCATCGAAGCCGGCTTCGCGAATGCCTCGGATGACGATTTCGCTTCGGTGAAAGCGATTGCCGATGAAATCCGCGGCCCGACCATCTGTGCGCTTGCTCGCTGCCAAACCAGCGACATCGAATCCGCCGGCCGCGCACTCGCCTCTGCACAACGTTCGCGCATCCATGTGTTTATCGCCACCAGTGACCTGCATCGCGAGCACAAACTCGGCATGAGCAAGCAGCAAGTGATCGACGCCGCGATTGCCTCCGTGAGCCGCGCCCGCGATCTTTGCGATGAAGTGGAATTCTCGGCCGAAGACGCCATGCGTACCGATCCGGATTATCTTGCCGAAGTGATGGCTGCCGTGATCGAAGCAGGTGCAACGACTTTCAACGTGCCCGATACCGTTGGTTACACAACACCGGCCGAAATGGGCGCACAAATAGCCTATCTGAAACAAAACGTGCGCGATTGCGACAAAGCCGTCATCAGCGTGCATTGCCATAACGATCTGGGAATGGCCGTAGCGAACAGTCTGGCAGCCGTCGCCGCCGGAGCTCGCCAGGTCGAATGCACGTTGACAGGTATCGGCGAACGCGCCGGCAATGCGGCTTTGGAAGAAGTCGTGATGGCCTTGAAGACGCGTTCTGAATTATTCGGTGTCGACACCTGCATCCAGACTTCGCGTCTGTATCCGACTGCCCGCCTGATGAGCAATTTGCTGGGCTTCACGTTGGCGCGCAACAAGGCCGTGATCGGAGAAAATGCATTCGCGCACGAAGCCGGCATCCATCAGCACGGCATGCTGAAACATCGCGGCACCTACGAAATCATGAAACCGGAAGACGTCGGTTTCGCCAAATCGCAATTGGTGCTGGGCAAACACAGCGGACGCCATGCCTTGCGTGAACGCCTGAGCACTTTGGGCCATGACACCAATGACGCGCAACTGGATGAAATTTTCACTCGCTTCAAAACCTTGGCAGATAAAAAACGTGAAGTGTTCGATAACGATCTTGAAGCACTGGCGCTGGGGCGCGATCCGGAAGCGCTGGGACCGTGGCGTATCGCATCGCTCAATTGCACCAGTCACCTGGGCGGAATGTCGTCTGCTTCGGTGAAACTGGAACACGACGAAGGCGGCACCGCGAGCGAAGCATCGATTGGCGATGGCCCGGTGCATGCCGTGATGCATGCAATCGAACGCGCCACCGGCTGCACGCTCGACATCAGCGATTTTCAGGTTCGTTCCTTGGGTGTCGGAAGTGATGCCCAAGGCTTGGCCTCCTTGGCCGTCAATCATCAAGGCAAGGAAATTC
>CAZPCE010000496.1:0-1808 GCA_964584915.1 uncultured Arenimonas sp.
CAACGTCCGCATATCCGCGTGACGGGTCCAGCCCGAGCGCCGCCGCAGCCTCACACGAGCGATCCGCCTTCGAAGAAAACACCCCCGCCACGACCTGCCAGCAGCCATCGAACTGCGCCGCCCGGCGATGCATGCCACCGATCCAAGAGGTAGGGCCGCCACCGATGATGGCGAGGCGGAGGGGGCGAGTCTTGGCAGTCATGACTTGGGGAGCGTGAAACGCTGAGGAAGCAAATATGCCGTGCGCGTCAAATTTTTTGACGCTCGCGGTTCGCCAATACCTGGCGAGCCAGCATCGCAACGTCCTGGAAATTTCGGAAAGCCATCGCTTCCTCGGCGTTTGCGGGCACACCGGAAGCGAGGAAATTTCGTGTCACGGGCGCGATACGCTCTGCCGTATTTACCATCTGGCGCAACTCGGCGTCGCCAGTTTTGTTAAAGCAATCGAACAGGATCACCGGATCAGTCATGCTCCACTTTTGCACAAGGGGCAGCACATCTTTAAGATCGATCGGTAGTCTCGACGGATCAATGCGCCAATATCGATCCGCGCCACAGACGAGATGCAATGCTTCCTGCTTTGTAACGCCGGGAGAATCATCAAGCGCCCACGAGCCGTATTTGCGCATGCCAAAGTACAGACTTACGAGCGAGAGCAGCAATATCGCAACCACACACAAGACAAAGCGTCGCACGTCCAATTAGCTTTCAGTTCGTAGTTTATTCAGACCGTCTCCGTGTTGCCGAAATATCATTATTTGTGATAATTTTTATGTGGGTGTATATCGGTCGGTGCGCTCAATAATATTAATTATGCGACCACGGAGGTAGTTTTTTGTGAAGACATTCGGATTGAAAATGTTCGCTGCGTTGGTCGGAGCGGCGGGACTGTTGGCACCACTCGCGAGCACTGCGCAGACAGCGCCAGAAAAGAGCACTTGCTTGTTTTATGAAAATGTCGACTACAAGGGCAAGCACTTCGGTTTGTACAAAGGAGACGCGCTTATTACGAAAGCGAGCGTGAAGCCCGAGAGCGTTTACAAAGGGGGCTTCAAAGGTCGCGTCTTTACACAACCGGAATGGGCTGGAAAGGTCTCGTCCGTGAAGGTGCCTAAAGGATGCTCTTTGAGCTTGGTAGTTGAGTCTGGCCAGTCTTTCCAGGGCGTCAACCAGGACATTCCGGCGTTTGCCAAGAAATATAACGATCAGGGCGTTGGTTTCGGCTGTACTTGTAGTAAGTAGGTGCGTCGTCCACGCGGATGGTGCGGCCACGTCAGCCACGTGGCCCGGATGCTTGCATCCGGATTCCAGTGAGTCAATCGCGCAGCGCTCAAACATACGTTTGAGCGCCCTGCCAGCCGCCAAAAGGTGACTGGCCCCGCGCGCCCATAGAGCGCGCTGGCGGCAAAACGGAACAGTTAATTCCATCAAACCCTTCGACAGGCTCAGGGCGATCGGGAGAGTGTCATGCAACCACTTCATTCCGTGGCCCTCACCCCACCCCCCTCTCCTGCCCTACGTGCGAGGGGACAAGCTACGCCGCCTTCTCCAGCGTCAACCCCGCATGTTCACGCAGGGGATGAAACTCAATCTTCGGGTGTCGTTCCTGCGTCAACCGCAAATCGTAGGATGAGGTGAGCAAATAAGCCAGCGTGTTGGCGGCGTCGTAGGCGAGCTTTGACGCGTTGTAGTCCATGAATTTCTTCATCTCGGCCGGATCGTCGCAGGTGACCCAGCGCGCGCCGGTGAACTGGATGCCGGTGAGTTTGATGTCGGCCTTGTATTCGGTTTGCAGTCGATGTTGGACG
>CAZPCE010000497.1:0-1806 GCA_964584915.1 uncultured Arenimonas sp.
GGATGATCCAGTTGGGTATCGGATAAAAAGGCGGCATACAAGGGCTCATCGGATACTGCACAATCACCGCGATTTTCCCAGGCCCGCATCATGGCGGTCGAAATATTTCTCGGACCGCTCCACATTGCAATTCGCAGGGGAGTGCTCATGTGTTTGCTTCGCCGCGCTGTGAAATGTCACGCTTTACCAAGTCTTGATACAGCAGTTGCAGTTTTTCCACCATCGGGCCGCGGCCATCACGAATTACTCGGCCATCGATGGTGTGAACCGGTGCGATGCCCGCAAAGGTGCCGGTCACGAAGGCTTCTTCGGCACTGTAAACCTCCGTCAGGCTGAAGTTTTTTTCGTAGGCGGGAATGCCGGCTTCACGGCAGACCTTCAACACGTTCGCCCGCGTGATGCCCGACAAGCAATAATCGCCGCTCGATGTCCAGACTTCGCCTTTTCTGACGATGAAGAAATGGGTGGAGTTGCAGGTGGCAACAAAGCCGTGCGGATCAAGCATCAGCGCTTCGTCGGCACCCGCTTCGGTAGCCTGAATGCAGGCCGTGATGCAATTGAGTTTGCTGTGCGAATTCAGTTTCGGATCTTGTACGTCGGGTGCGCCGCGTCGCACATGAACCGTGAAAATTTTCAAGCCTTTTTGGTGCACTTCTGGGCGCGGGGTCTTGAATTCCGGAATGATCACGATGGTGGCCGACCCTGTCGTGGCACGTGGATCCTGATACGGCGTGCGTTTAACACCGCGAGTCACCATCAGGCGGATATGTGCACCATCGCGCATGTCGTTCGCAGACAGTGTCGAGTAGATAGCTTCGGTCAACGCATTGCGATCAAGACCGATATTCATTGCAATCGCTTTTGCACCTTCGTACAGGCGATCAAGATGCTGGTCCAGAAACGCAGGGTGACCACCATGGATACGCATACCCTCCCAGACGCCATCGCCCAGAACGAATCCGCTATCGAATACTGAAACGACCGCTTCCTTGCGCGGCTTCAATTGGCCATTGACGTAAATCAGTATATTTTCGTTGCGTTCGTCGTCGTTGAATTCGTGAATGCTGTTCGCCATGATCGCTCCGAAATCTATTCCACTTGCATTTGTTCAAATTCGTCGTCGGGCAAACCAAAGAATGCCCAGAACGGACTCTTTTGCTCGCTCCAGCTGGACGAGGCCTCCTCGAGAATCTCGATCAGTGTCCTGAAATCTTCTTCATGGGCATTGCGATAACGGTCGGCGTTTGCGAAACAGATGATGAAGGCATCCGAGGCCAGCCAGCTAAGGTCATTCAAATAATCGGCCAGTGCATCCCAGTTACTGCCAAAGCTCGGCGGGAAATTCAGGCCGTGTGCCAGTGCCTGCATCAGCAATGATTTGCTTTGGCAGTGTTGCAAATCGATATAACAATAGAATGCGTCATTCTGTTGCGAGGCGAGTTCGATGGCTTCCAGATCGGATCCGGTAACGAAAAATACCCCTGCGTTTTCAGCTTGCGTCAGCAGTTCTTCCAGCGGTATTTCGTTCATGGCCGCACCTCGAATTCTCGAAAGCTGTCGTAGTGGTCGTCGGTGTAATAATAAATCTCGACCGGTTCGCCACCGGTGATAATTCGCCGGGCGCCACGATGATTCAATCCGGGCGTTTCGACAGTGTACTCGTGGTAGTAGCCACGGGATTTTTTCGGCAACCGTTGTTCGCGGTTTTGAAACACCACGCCATCCTGCCGATTCGGAAACGGGCCGCCGCGGGCAATCAAATCGAGCGTGGTTTTGGCCTCCGGCGGAAGAAATGCGGGCAGCTCG
>CAZPCE010000498.1:0-1806 GCA_964584915.1 uncultured Arenimonas sp.
GGGATGTACCGGAAAAGGGCCTTATGGCCCTTTTTTGTTTTCGTAATTTGGCTGAGATGGGATATATGAGCAAGGCTGACGAACTGATCGAAATGCTGACACCGACGGTGGAAGCGCTGAAATTGGAACTGCTGGGCATCGAGTTCGCTCAATCGGGCAGCCGTGCATTGTTGCGTCTCTATATTGATGTCGAAGGCCGTTTGGTCAATATCGAAGACTGCGAAGCTGTCAGTCGTGAAGTTGCGGCGATTTTGGACGTAAACGATCCCATCAGCAGCAATTACACCTTGGAAGTGTCTTCGCCCGGCATTGATCGCCCTTTATTCAAGCCTGCACATTTCGCCCGTTTCATGGGTGAGCAAGCCAAGGTGAATCTGCGTTTGCCACAAAATACACGTCGCCGCGTTCAAGGAAAGATTGTCAAAGTCGAAGGTGAAGTGATCACCATCGCCGAAGACAAGGCCGAATTTGAAATCGCGTTCGACAACATCGAAAAAGCCCGTCTGGTCCCGGATTACGCTGCAATGGGATTGGGCGAGTCGAAAGAAAAGAAACCGGAGCGCGGTTCACGCCGTCGCAAAGACCCAAAAACTGATTAAGTTCAAGGCACACAGCCTGTGATGGAGCGGTTACATGAGTAAGGAATTATTGCTGGTAATGGAAGCGGTCGCCAATGAAAAAGGCGTCGCTCGTTCGGTCATTATCGAAGCCATGGAAGCGGCCCTCGCATCGGCAGCTAAAAAACGGTATCACGACGAAGATGTGTCCGTGCGCGTTTCCATCAATCCTAAAGATGGTACTTATGAGACCTTCCGCCGCTGGGAAGTGGTCGCCGACGATGTCGTCATGGAATCGCCGGACCGCATGATCCGCATGATGGACGCCGTCGATGAAAAAGCCGATGCGGAAATCGGCGAATTCATTGAACAACAAATCGAAAACCCGGAATTTGGCCGTATCTCGGCGCAAGCCGCGAAACAAGTCATCGTGCAACGCGTGCGTGAAGCAGAACGCGCACAGGTTCTGGAAGCCTGGGCCGATCGCGTTGGCGAACTGATCAACGGCATCGTGAAGCGCACCGAGCGCGGCAACGTGTATGTCGACCTCGGCGGCAATGCCGAAGCCGTTATTCCGAAAGACAAATCGATCCCGCGCGACGTACTGCGTCCAGGCGATCGCGTACGTGGTTACCTGCTGGAAGTGCGCCCGGAAACCCGTGGCCCTCAGCTGTTTATCTCGCGTAGCGCCCCTGAATTCATGATTGAACTGTTCAAACTCGAAGTGCCGGAAGTGGGCCAGGGTTTGGTCGAAATTAAAGCCGCTGCGCGCGATCCAGGCGATCGTGCAAAAATCGCCGTGCTGGCCCACGATCACCGTACCGATCCAATCGGCGCCTGTATCGGTATGCGTGGTTCACGCGTACAAGCCGTCTCGAACGAACTCAATGGCGAACGCGTAGATATCGTATTGTGGTCGGATAATCCTGCACAATTCGTGATCAACGCAATGGCGCCCGCCGAAGTGCAATCGATCATCGTTGACGAAGAAAAGCATTCGATGGATATCGCAGTTGCCGAAGACAAATTGGCGCAAGCCATCGGCAAGGGTGGTCAAAACGTCCGTTTGGCGAGCCGTTTGACCGGCTGGCAATTGAACGTGATGACGCAGGATCAAGTCAGTGCGAAGAGCGATGCCGAACAGTCGACCGCACGTCAGTTGTTCATGGCGAAACTCGAAGTCGACGAGGAAATCGCCGGCATTCTGGTTGCCGAAGGCTTCAGCACCGTTGAAGAAATCGCCTACGTA
>CAZPCE010000499.1:0-1786 GCA_964584915.1 uncultured Arenimonas sp.
CAAAAATGCTGTTGGCATTAATCATTTTTTGATTGATATTATTTTCCATTTTTACAATTATTTATTATTGAACAATTTTATTAGCACAACTGCTGCTGGCAAAAGCTTCGGGCTTGGCTTTAAAAGCAAATCCCATCCCCATGATATAGCCCATCGCTTCTTTCAACGCGTCGTTACTTTTAAAGTTTGGATTGGTGTTGATGTCGGCATGTACTTCCATATCTACCCCGTATGCAGTAAATATTTTGCACAGTGCATAAGCCACATAAATACTCTTAGCCACCTCAGTCAGCATCCGCTGTTTGATACTCATCTTCTGCAAAGTAGTTTCGTTGCTGATATACATAAAACCACCTTTACCTTTTCGTATAAAAACAATTACGGTAGCAAACTCCGTTTCCTTTCCCTTCACCTGGCTATCGGTACCAATACATACTTTAAGCTGGTGACCCATTTCTTTTTCCCGGAGTATGGCGGCTCTTACTTCATCCCCGATCGGGATGTGTATTTTTTGTCCGCTCAGTTTTCTCCATTGCTGATGATGTTCCATTTCATGTTATTTTTACTTTTGTTTACCAACATTTGTATTTCATGGCGACAACGTTGTGTCACTCACTTGTACATTTTGTTTTTCAATTTTTCTTTTCCCATTTTTTGCGGTGCCCCGTGGAATTGAACCACGATCTCCGGGATTTCACTCCGGTGCATATCATCCATTCTGCCAAAGCACCCATTGCGGAGAGTAAAGGATTCGAACCTTTGCATCGGATTAACGATGATGGCTTAGCGGGCCATTACAATACCACTCTGTCAACTCTCCATTTTTGAGGATGAAGAAAGATTCGAACTTTCAACCCGGTACTTAACAAGCACCCGCTCTGCCGTTGAGCTATTCATCCATTTGTTGGCCCGGTGAGACTCGAACTCACAACTCCCGATGTAAAAGACCGGTACTCTTAATCCAATTGAGTTACGAACCAATTTTGTTGCGGCTGTTGGAATCCCTGTCTGCCGGCAGGCAGGGAACCAACTACTCCTGCTTTGTAATAGCAGATTTCTTCCGTTGAATTAAACCGCATTTCTGTGATGACTGAAAGACCCGAACTTTCAACTTCTACCGTATCAGGGTAGCTCTCTACCGATTGAGTTAAGTCATCTTTGTTGCGGCTATCAGATTCGAACTGGTATCTGAAGCTTATGAGACTTCTGAGTTAACCATTACTCCAAACCGCAATTTTTTATTTTCGTTGGCTCAAAAAGAATCGAACTTTTATCTCCACGTTCGTAGCGTAGTATTCTTATCCGTTGAACTATGAGCCAATAACTTATGCCTTTTGTTGACCTGATTGGATTTGAACCAATAACCTGTTGCGTATAAGGCAACTGCTCTTACCATTGAGCTACAGGCCATCTTTGTTAGCCGGGTGAGATTCGAACTCAGACTACATAGTTTCTGAAACTATGGCCTCTGCCGTTGGGCTACCAGCTATTTTTGTGCGACCTTCAGATTTGAACTGAAAACATTCATCTTATGCTTACCTCTCAGAAAGAGAGGAAGATGACTATGTTGCCGTTACACCAGGCCGCATTGGTTGACTCCGGGGCTCGAACCCTGTTCTCCACATTCACAGTGTGGTACTTTACCGGATAAGCTAGAGCCAACATTTGTTATTGAGGATAGATTCCCCGCCTGACCGGACGGGCAGGGAACGATCAACATCAGTTTCAGAAACTGGTATGTTACCATTACACTACTCAACAATTTGCGGTTAGTATGGGAGTTGAA
>CAZPCE010000500.1:0-1786 GCA_964584915.1 uncultured Arenimonas sp.
TCGCCGCTCCTGCGCTGGCCAAGGACAAGACCATTGCCGTATCCTGGAAGACATTCCAGGAAGAACGCTGGAAGACCGATGAAGCCGCTATCAAGGCCGTCGTTGAAGCTGCCGGCAACAAGTACATCTCCACCGACGCTCAGGGTTCCGCACAGAAGCAGGCTGCCGATATCGAAGGCCTGATCTCGCAGAAGCCGGACGTCGTCATGGTTGTTGCTTTTGACTCGGATGCCATCCTGCCGTCGATCAAGGCGCTGTCGGATGCCGGCATCAAGTCGATTGCCTATGACGTGCAGTTCGAAGACCCGAACGCTCTCTACATCACCTTTGACAACGTCGGCGTCGGCCGCATCATTGCCCAGGAAGTCAAGAAGGCGAAGCCGGAAGGCAACTACGCTTTCATCAAGGGCGACAAGGGCGACCCGAACGCAACATTCCTGTTCCAGGGCATGATGGAAGTGCTCAAGGCTGACATCGACGCCGGCACGATCAAGAACGTCTGTGAAACCTTCACCGACGGCTGGAAGCCGGACAATGCCCAGAAGAACATGGAGCAGTGCCTGACTTCAACCGGCAACAAGATCGATGCCGTATTGGCCGAAAACGACGGCATGGCGTCCGGCGTTGTTGCAGCGCTGACCGCACAGGGCATGACCGGCATTCCGGTCGGTGGCCAAGATGGTGACTTGGCTGCAATCAACCGCGTTGCACTAGGCACTCAGACCGTTTCGGTCTGGAAGAACGCCAAGGACCTCGGCAAGGTTGCCGCAGAAGCAGCAAACGCTTTGGCTGAAGGCACCGCAATGGATGCAATTCCAAACGTTGCCAAGTTCGCCGGTGGCAAGAACAAGGTCGAAATGAACTCGATCCTTCTGGCTCCGACGCCGATCACCAAAGACAACGTGAACGTCGCCATTGAAGCTGGCCACATCACCAAGGATCAGGCATGCGCAGGCGTTGCCGCCGGTGCTGTTCCAGGTTGCTAATCTCTAGCACCTGAACACCTTCGAGAGCCGCGCCGCTTGCCAAAGCGGTGCGGCTTTTATTTAAGAACAAGCCGGACGGGAGGGAGAACCCAATGTCGCAGACGGGCAACAACAGCCAGAACCCTGCACTGCAGGAAGAAGGGCCAATCAAAAGTTTTTTCCGCGCCACGGAAATTGATATGCGCATGCTTGGCATGATTGCCGCGCTGCTGCTCATCTGGTGCGCCTTTGATATCGCAAGCGGGGTCCTGCGCGGCAATTTCGGTGGCCTTTTGGGGGGATCGTTCCTGACGCCGCGCAACCTTTGGACGCTGCTCGTCCAGACATCATCGATTGCCATCATGTCGACCGGCATGGTCCTCATCATTGTCATGCGCCATATTGACCTTTCGGTCGGCTCGATGCTTTCACTCGTTGCCGTTGCCGGCGCCGTGCTTCAGGTCTTCAAGCTGAGCCCGCTGCTCGGTGTTGGCCATCCGGCGATCTGGATTCTCGGCGTGGTTTTCGTCATCTTGCTCGGCGCGGCCATCGGTGCTTTCAACGGCTGGATGACGGCATACGCCAGAATCCCGGCTTTCATCGTTACGCTTGGCGGCCTTATCGCCTACAGCGGGGTCGCATTTCTTCTCGCGCGCGGCGAAACCGTTGCGCCGATGGACAAGACCTTCGAAATTTTCGGCGGCGGCATCCCGATCAGCTGGCTTGGTCCGTTCTGGAGCTAGGTGCTGGCGGCGGTCGCCTGCGCGGCCATCCTCTATGCCGTGATGAACGGGCGGCGTCAGCGCCAGCGCTTCAACTTC
>CAZPCE010000501.1:0-1445 GCA_964584915.1 uncultured Arenimonas sp.
GATATTGCCCGCCGGGCAAAGGTGGGCAATTGGCGTGAACCAACTGCATACCGTTTTTCAGTGTCTGGTCTTCATCGCAAACGCTGGCGTTCTGTCGAATGGCGCAACGCCATTGAATTGACCCTGACACGCAGATTGCACCCGTTTAGCAAGGCGGGATTGTGGCGTTTTTGTTCACACTGCCGTGAAGCCATTGTCGACAAACAGGTGCGTCCCGTTGATAAAGCTGGCCTCATCAGACGCCAGGAACAATGCAGCCCTGGCAACTTCTTCCGGTTCGCATATGCGGCCTTGCTGGGCAGCCAACGCCGCGTCCGATACATCGACGCCAAGCTTCTGCAAATCCGCCACCTCGCGAAGTCCGTGCGGCGTGCGCACAAAGCCCGGGCATACCGCATTGCAGCGGATATTGTTGTCCCGGAATTCAACGGCAATGGCCCGCGCGAACATGTGCACGGCGCCCTTGGTGGTGTCGTAAAGCACTTCCATCGGCGTGGCAGCGACCGCAGAAATGGATGACGTGCAGACGATCGAACCGCCACCTGCCGCAATCATTTGCGGCAGTACAGCCTTGGTCATGTGAAACATCGACTTGACATTGACTGCATGCAACCAGTCCCATTCCTCTTCCGTCGTATCGAGGAACGGTTTTATGACAATGGTCCCGGCATGATTGAACAGCACAGTCACCGGCCCGAACGCGGCGCTGATTTCGCCAACCGCGCGGTTTACATCTTCACCGATTGAAACATCGGCAATGGAAAACATTGCTTCACCGCCAGCATCGCGGATGGCTTTCACCGTTTCGGCTGATGCAACGGGATTGCGGTCAATTATGCCGACTTTGGCGCCTTCCGCAGCAAACAACTTCGACGCAGCTCCGCCCATGCCGGTTGCCCCGCCTGAAATAATCGCGACTTTTCCTGCCAAACGACCTGTCATGATGTCTCCGGAATACCTTACTGGTTATGTTTCGTGGCAATTCGTTACTGAGACCGCCATACGTGCACTGTTTTGCTGTTTGAATTGCCGTGTCAATGGAGTATCCAGACACATCTTGCGCGATTACACGGGCGGTTGTAGGGAGCAAAAGGTGGTTGCGGTTTTTGTTGGTTCATTTGGGGAAACGAATGAACGACGGGAACCTGAACTGAAGCAGTGGCGGTTTGGTTCGCTGCTGCTTTTTGCGTGGAACTGGTCCGAATGAGCCCGATTTACTATGACCTTACTGAACTCTATCTGCGAAGCCGCGGAAAGATAAAGTATTATGGCATAGCGCGCGTTGTTGCCGAAATTGCCTATGAAATTTCGCGCATTGCGCCGAAGGTTGAGTTCGTTGTTTTTGATATCGGCCGCAGACAGTTTTTCAAGGCCAATCCGACATTTGGCCAGGCCGGTGTCAATGGACTTGTTGACCTTGGATTGCCGGCGCGCGGGTTGCCATT
>CAZPCE010000501.1:1455-1776 GCA_964584915.1 uncultured Arenimonas sp.
GATCTTTCCCGACATCGATAAGTATCTCCAGCCCATTATCTTGGAAGGGGGCGTTCTCATTTCTGCAGCCAGACCCAAATTCATCGCCGATATGGCGAGCTTTCTGGCTGACATTGGTTCACCGACCCGGCTGAATGCTGTCATCTACGACCTTATTCCGCTGCATGATGAATTGCCGATGCCGGATGGCTTTCGACAGAGTTTCATTGATGACAACGCGAAGATTTTCCGAAATGCCCATCAGGTCATTTCAATTTCACATTTCACGGACAAGGACTTGTGCGGCGCAGTTGAAGATGGTCGTCTTCCCAGACCAGCTTC
>CAZPCE010000502.1:0-1766 GCA_964584915.1 uncultured Arenimonas sp.
TCGCCGACGAAATGATCAAGCAAATGTAACTTCGTTTGCTGCATGAAGCAAAGAAAAGAGCCGCGAAAGCGGCTCTTTTCCATCGTAGGAGCGTCCTTTAGGCGCGAAAATCTCGCCAGATCCGTCGCGCCTAAAGGACGCTCTTACGGGGAGGTCAGGATTTTCCTACAAGAAATTATTTTGTTTGCCGATATCGGTTTTTCGCAGCTCCGATAGGCTGATTCAATGAACAGCATTGAGTGCAAATCACCGGATACAAAGGCATTGAGAAAAGCACGATGCTCAATCCCAGGACAGATTTATTCCATCACTAGTGTTTGCATGTGCCGCGAAAAAGTATTTGCCAACTACCAGATTGCCCGCCTCGCCGCACAGGCTTTAAATAGCAAAAAACTCTGGCCCGACGCCAAATGTCTGGCTTGGGTTGTGATGCCGGATCATATGCACGTGTTGATTGAACTCGGGGACAAAGAGCCATTGTCTCTGGCTGTGCAGCGAATCAAATCTTTGATTGCTGTGGCCATTAATCAAGAAAGAAACAAGCGGCAGCCTGTGTGGCAGCGCGGGTACTACGATCACGCAATGAGAACCCATGAAGATGTACTTTCGGCGGCGAGATATATCGTCAACAACCCCGTCCGCGCCGGACTTGCGGAGAATATCGGAGATTATCCTTATTGGTCGCTTACTGAAGAATGGTTCGTTGGCGAAGGCTTCAGCTTTGGCCCGTAGGAGCGTCCTTTAGGCGCGACGGATCTGGCGAGATTTTTCGCGCCTAAAGGACGCTCCTACGTCGTGCACAAATTAGATCTCTTTGGCCGCAGTTCCGAAAAATTGCGGCAATTTGATTTTTTCCAGAATCAGCCTCATCGACACGATCACCAGGCCCATGCCGACCAGGCTGAGCAAGGTCGGGTGTTCATGCAGGAACAATACGCCCCAGATCAATGCGAATACCGGCACCAACAAGGTCACGGTGGTGGCGCGCGTGCTGCCGACATCGTGCAGCAATTTGAAATACAGGAAGTAGGCGATGCCGGTGCAAAACACGCCGAGCGGCAACAACATCAACCATGGTGTTACTTCGACCGTGGAAGGCATCGGGCCGATAAACAATACCGGTAACAAGGCCAGCGTCGCGCCGAGCAAACTGCCGGTCGCCACTGCCAGCGGGTCCACATTGGTAAAACGTTTGCGAATTTCCATCGCGCTGAAGGCGTAGAGTGCGGCGGCGCCCATGCCGGCGAGCACACCCAATGCCGTTGCCAATGTCATTGGCAGACCACCGAAACCGACAATCATCGCCACACCCACGATGCCCAGCGTAACACCGGCCAATTTTCCGAAGCTCGGTCTTTCGCCCATCGCCCAAAGCAGCAACACGCTGAATAAAGGCACCATCGAATTCATCACCGCGGTAACGCCTGCCGGCAAGGTAATGCTGGCGTAGGCAAACAACCAGAACGGCAGGGCCGAATTGATAAAACCGATCCAGATATAGGCACCGGCATTTTGACGAAGATGCAGAGGTTTGCGCATCGCCAGCATCACGATCACCAATACGAGCGCACCGAGTATCAGCCGTCCTGCTGCAACCCAGTTGGGGCCGAGTTCGGGTACCGCAACCCGCTGGAACAGAAATGAACTGCCCCAGATCATGGCCAACAAAATCAAACGGAGACTCGAAGCGAAATTCATGGTGAACCTTTTCGGGAGAAGCGATTATGTGAAATGTAATGTGACGGGAAAACGAAAAATATCCGCAA
>CAZPCE010000503.1:0-1761 GCA_964584915.1 uncultured Arenimonas sp.
TACCAGCGCTGCACCCAATCACTCTTTGTTCAACCCAGCTGCGCTAAGAAAGGTAATCCTATGTCAGTTTCTACTAATTCCATCAACATTTCAACTACTCCTGTTGCAGCAGCTGAAGCTGTCGTGCAAAACGACACTAGCAGCAATTCCAGCGTGGCTGAAACAAACAAGAACACAGGCACTGTGATCAAGTTTCCTAAATCAGCAGCAACGGTAATCAGCGAATTGATTGCAGAAAAAGAGGTTTGGTTCACAAATGCATACAAGACCAGCAACGATCAGTTGTATGCATTGTTAGCCAAGTGCTACGGCCTTTATCTGCAGCTTCAAGAATCAACAGAAGCTGCCGCTAAATTGCGCAAGGATTTGGCGGCATTTGTGAAGGAAAACTATCCAACAATTCCCAATAGCTCACACACGCTTGCAAAAATTGTCAAATGCGTATTTGGTGCTGATCGTCGTCGCGTTAGTGCATATTCAATCGTGCTGCGAACAGCTTTGACACAGCATAAGAAAGTTGAGGAAATTGCTGAATTCATTCGCGAAAAGGGTGGTGTAGAAGAAATTCGATTGGCCAAGTCACCTAATGCAATGACAGTTCAAGAAAAAGCTACTGCTGGCGCCAGCACTTTGGCTAACCAAAACATTGTGAATGTCACTGCACCAGCATTCAAAGAAGCACTTGATGCAGGAAATATTGGCAAGCCAGTAGTGTTGCTTGGCACTTGGAATGCGGATGGCAGCATCACTGTCCACTCCTTTAGCAATAGCGAGGGAGCTGTGAATGCGGCACTGGTTGCACAATTTTCCCAATTCAAAGCTGCTGAAAAAGCTAAAAAAGTAGAGGTGTCGGCTGCAAATGACAGTCAAGTTGCAAAAGACGCGGTATCTCAAGCAGTTGATGAAGCCACAGCCTTGCCTCTTGCAGCCTAAAGCTAATGGGTGGGCAGATCAAACGCCCACCCAATTCACACCAAACTTAAAGGATACAAAAATGTTGGATGATTTTGAAAATCGATACACACCAAGAACTGTCGATGACATAGTCTTTGCAGATGAAGATAGCCGTGAACTCGTACAAGACTTAATTACTGGTGCAAGACCATTTCCAATTCGCGAGGGCAAATGTGGATTATTGTTGTATGGAGTTCCAGGTACAGGAAAAAGTGCTTTGGCAAAAATAATTCCAGATGCAATGGCAATAGCACGAACAGGATTTGAATCAAATAGTAAATATCTTAGAGTCCAGCCTGGCAACAATGATGCCTCAATGATTCAAAAGTTACAGAATCAAGCGTGCCTTGTCCCATTCTCAACTTATCACTACTTTGTGTTGGATGAAGTGGATGAGTTGACCAAAATTGCAATGGCATCTTTGAAGTCGTTAATGAATATGCCAAATTGTGTATTCGTTCTAACCACTAACAATTTTAAAGATGTTGAGGTGGGCGTACGCGATCGTTGTCACTGCATTCCATTTAACGCAGCCCCACCAAAAAAATGGCTTCCAATCAGTCGAAAAATTTTGCATGACGAAGGTATCGCAAACGTTACGGAACAAACTTTACTGAAAGTAATCCAGTCTGGAAACGGTAGTGCTCGCAATATTTTGGATGCCGTGGTTTCGATTGTATTAAAGACTAAAAAGAATAAACCAGCTGAAATGCTTAGTCTCAATAACGTTCGTTAAACGTAACAAGAAATACTTTTTAATAGAAGAGAAAATTTATTATGAAAAACAAAAAGCACATGCACCCTAAC
>CAZPCE010000504.1:0-1758 GCA_964584915.1 uncultured Arenimonas sp.
CCGATCAGAAAAATTATCCGCTGGAAAACAATTTCATCGAGTTGCTGATGAATTCAGGCAGGCCGGTCCTTCGCGTTCCGCATTCGAGCGAGACCGATTTTACTTTTGACCGGATCGTGATCGCCTGGCAACCTTGCCGCGAGGCATCGCGCGCGGTCCACGACGCGATGACCTTCCTGAAACAGGCCAAGAGCATCGATATCCTGATAATTGATCCGAAAGTCGGCGAAGCCGCCCACGGCGAACAACCGGGTGCCGATATTGCCGCCCATCTTGCACGGCATGATTTGAATGTCCGCGTGGTCACCCAACCCGCGATGGGCAAAACCACGGGTGAAGCGATCGTCGAATACGGTAAACAAACCGATGCACAATTAATCGTTGCCGGCGGCTACAGCCATTCGCGTTTTCGCGAGTTCATGCTGGGCGGCGTTACCCGGGAGCTAAGCCAGCACTCGCCGGTACCAATCCTGTTCGCGCACTGATCTCAGATTTTATGGCTGATGACTTTGTCGCCAGTGATGTGAGCCATTGTCGCCAAACGCTTCATGTCCAGGATTTTGACCTGGCGACCATGCACGCTGATGACGCCGTCTTCCTGCATTTTATTCAGCGTACGGCTGACGGTTTCAATCACCAGGCCGAGATAACTGCCGATATCCTGCCGGCTCATCGGCAACACCAGTAATTCGGCCGGACGTCCCAGCAGGCGATAACGCTCGGTCATACCGTGGATAAACAAGGCCATGCGGTCACCGGCGCTTTTTACGCCCAGCATTTCAAGATGGCTATGATCGCGGTTGATGCTTTGACCGATAATTCTCAGCAGCTGATGCTGCAGCCCTGGAACCTGCGCCGCCACCGATTCCAGCTGCGATAGCGGAATTTCACATACATTGGCCTGCGTCAACGCTTCGGCATCGCAGGCGTGCATACCCGAACCCAGCGCATCCAGTCCGATCAATTCGCCCGGCAAATGAAAGCCGATCACCTGGCTCATGCCTTGTTCGTCGGTAATCGTGGTCTTGAACGCACCTTCGCGGGCGACGTAGAGGGCGCCCAGTGCCTGCCCGGAACGATAAAGATGATCGCCAAGCTTCATCGGACGGCGATTTTTGACCACGCGATCCAGCTGATCGAGATCATCAAGACCGATAGTCGCAGGCAGGCACAGGGTCTGCAGCGAACATTTCGCGCAACTCTGCCGCAAACGGGCTAGATCGACTACCGGATCGGCCATCAGGAATCAAAGCTCCAAACTATTAAACGGGTGCAAACAGATGTATGCCGTTCAAGTATAACAAGTACGTCAAGCCCCTGATGTTCGGTGGCGCACAGTCCTCGGCAAGACCCAAAGGCCTAATCGACTTGATCTGGGTCAAATGGCCACACACCGATCCGGTTGAAAATCACCCCGGATTCAATGGAGAGCAGCATGAGTACAAGTCCGGAAACGTATAACGATAAAGTCGTACTGCAATTTTCAGTCATGACGATCGTCTGGGGGTGCGTTGGCATGTTGGTCGGTCTTCTGATCGCCGCGCAGCTGATGTGGCCAGCATTAAACTTCGATATCGCCTGGTTCAGCTACGGTCGTCTCAGGCCCTTGCACACCAATGCGGTCATTTTCGCGTTCGGCGGTTGCGCCTTGTTTGCGACCAGTCTTTACGTCGTGCAGCGAACCTGCCACGCAAGGCTGATTTCGGACAAGCTCGCCAGCTTCGTGTTCTGGGGCTATCAGCTGGTCATCCTGCTGGC
>CAZPCE010000505.1:0-1757 GCA_964584915.1 uncultured Arenimonas sp.
GATGGTTCGGATGAATCTAATGTATGCACGGAGGTCCCCTTGATTGCGTAGTTAGGAGTCATTTTTGCATTGATGAAAAGGGACGGCCAGCTTTTCAGTAATGAGCTTAAAGTTAGCCTTGTCTCGAGGAATACTTTGCATTCGCGAACCTAATTCGGATTGCGTAATTCTTTGTATAGCTTCTATTTCTGGTGCCTGGAACTGTCTCTCTGCATCTGATGCGATGCCTCTTGAGTTTCCGAGTGCGGCAATATAGCGTTCGCCTAACTCCGTTGAGTAGAATTCATCCAATGTAGCAATTTCATTAGAACTAAATCTCGTACTCATTAATTCTGAAAATGTGTCAGTTAGTATTGTATCGTCGATAGCCGATAAACATTTCTTCAGCTCATCGCTACTGCGGCTGTCTTTAGAGACACCGTACAAAAAACCCTTTACTGTAATCTTCGACATTTGGGTTGCAGTAGCATTTAGACGACTTTTTTCCGCTGACGCGAGTGAGCTAAAAAAGGCTAGGAGCAATATGCTTGCTACTACTGAATTGGGAAATTTCATAAATGACTCCTAACAACCAAAATAAGGGACCGCCGCAGCGGATGATTCGCTTGAATGTTGGATTTTCACGGCGGTCCCCTTGATTGCGTAGTTAGCCATTTTTATTAGGTCTCCACGGCCCCTGCGTAACTTTACTGGACTTTTTGGGTTTGCGACGCTCAGACCAAAGGATCGGAAACAAAGACCAAGCCATAGCACCGTCAAGTGGTTCTTTTGGTATAAGGTTTATAGCAGCAATAAACATACTCAAATAGCCAAGAATGGTAACCACAGGAGCCATGCCAGGAACATCGGTGATGTCGGTGGTAATAGCCAAGATTATTAGTGGAATTGCTACAGCCAATTGAGCAACGACACCGCACCACGCAATTATGCAGTCGTGCTTCTTGAAGTCGGGCTCTACGTAATAGCAATGGCCATGTTGAAAGAAAATATTTATATATAACGGCTTACACCCAAGTCGCTTGGCGAAATAAGCATGGCCAATTTCATGCAAGTAGATTAGCAAAAAATATGAAACGACTGAAATCAAGCCAGTAATAGGATGGCGGAAGCACAGCGCCGAAATAATACCCATGAAAAGGAACGCTGACCAATGAACGTAGACCTTTGCACCGAAGGCACATAGAAGTGGTATCTCAGTGAAGGGTTTCATGATGTTCCAATATGGCTAACAACCAAGATAAGGGACCGACGCGCCAGATGATAGCTTGAATGCAATGTTCATGCGGAGGTCC
The DNA here is from genome assembly GCA_964584915.1 of uncultured Arenimonas sp. GTDB lineage: Bacteria > Pseudomonadota > Gammaproteobacteria > Xanthomonadales > Xanthomonadaceae > Arenimonas. The sequence goes on from CAZPCE010000505.1 coordinate 1,293, forward strand.
CCTTGATTGCGTAGTTAGGGACCAGCCTCGCGCCTAATTTGTAAAAGAAAAAGCCGAATATGGAAATGGTCAGGAGCTCTACTGGAAGCGAATAGTGGGTTGAATTGATAGCTATGCTCGACCACCCACTGATGTAAAAATTAAAGACCAGCCAGCCCAGAGTAAAAATAAGAACAGTGAAGGCACACAATTGGCGTCCGATTAGGCCCGCCAATAGAGCCAAAGGCAATGTCGTAGTTATTGCAGAAGCGAGCGAAGCAGCAAGAACTGACTGGAAATAGGAATTGGTGGCTGCACCAACTGAAAACATTGCTGTGGCACCAAAATATGCCCATGCATATAGAAATGCATAACTATGGGCAATTGTAATGACAACCAAAACCAGTATTTGCGTATTCTTTTTCATGGGCCCTAACAACCAAAATAAGGGACCGACGCACCGGATGGCAACTTACTTGAATCTAG
>CAZPCE010000506.1:0-1746 GCA_964584915.1 uncultured Arenimonas sp.
AAAGGATATCCCCTGCTGAGGTAGAATGCACCATCCACCTTACCGAACGAGCACGAACATGCCATCGACCGCCGAGCTCACCATGATGCCCTTAAGCGCCTCCCAAATTGAAGACCTGAAATTGGCGAGTTCAAAAATGTCGGGAGCGAACCGCCGATCTTTCCAGGCCGCGATCACGTTGAAATATTGCCAAGGCAATGCCCGCCAAGCCGAGCGGGTGTTGGGTTGGAATCGCGACACTGTCGAATTAGGCTTGCACGAACAGCACACCGGTATCACGTGTTTGGGAGCGCAAGCGGTGTGTTGCGGAAATGGGCGGTGGGAGGAGAAGCACCCGGTGGTGGCGGAAGCGCTCTGGGCCTTGGCCGAATCTCACTGCCAACAAGACCCGACCTTCCGCGGGACGCTCTCGTACACCCGACTGACGGCGGCGGACGCCTTGCAGCAGCTCCGCGCGCAGGGTTTCTCCGAGGAAGTCTTACCGTCGCCCAGTACGATGGCCGAGGTTCTCAACCGCAACGGCTACCGCCTGCGCCCGGTAGTCAAAGCCAAGCCCCAAAAAAACTCCCGGAAACGGACGCCATCTTTGCCAACTTGGCAGAAAAGGATGGGAAACCCCTCACCGGGGTCACGGGCGCCGAGGAAGGGTCGATCCTGCGCCTGAGCATGGACTGTAAAGCCACGGTGAAGATTGGGGACTATTCCCGGGGCGGCCAAACCCGCGGGAATACCCAAGCGGCCGACCACGATATGGGCTGTCAGGAAAAATACGTGCCGTTGGGGATTCTGGAGGAAGATCGTGGGCAATTGCATCTGACCTTCGGACATTCCTTCAAGACCAGTGATTTTATCGTCGATAGCCTGCAGGACTGGTGGCAAGCTCTGCCGGCGGAGCAGCAGGCCGAGATCAGCCACCTCCAACTCAAGGTGGACAATGGCCCGGAAAGCAGCGGCGTGCGCACCCAGTTCCTCAAGCGGATGGTCGCGTTCGCCGACGATACGGGTAAAACCATCCAATTGCTGTACTACCCACCGTACCACAGCAAATACAATCCGATCGAACGGTGCTGGGGCATTCTGGAACAGCACTGGAATGGGACCCTGCTCGTGGACACTGAGACGATGTTGGAATGGGCGAAAAGCATGACTTGGAAAGGCATCCGGCCTATCGTCAAATTGAGCCGCAAGGTCTATGAGAAAGGCATCTCACTGTCCAAGAAAGCAATGCAGGAGATTGAAACCCGATTGGAACGCAACCCGCTCTTGCCCAAGTGGGACATTCTGATTCGGCCTGTATGATGGGTACTTTTATTTACGGAAATCACCTTAACACCCATAAGCTGGGTTCGCTCTACGAAGCCTTCGATCCGGAAACGGCCCGGCGCTTGGCGCAACGCCTGGAGATTCACTACACCCCCAAACACGGGAGTTGGCTCAATATCGCCGAACTGGAACTCAGTGTCCTCACCCGCCAATGCCTGGACCGGCGGATTCCGGATCTGGAGACCTTGCGGCAGGAAACCCAGGCATGGGAAACCCGGCGTAACACGGCGCAGAAGGGGGTTGAGTGGCAATTCACTACCCCCAATGCCCGGATCAAACTCAGACGGCTTTATCCACAAATTCAAAAATGACAGACTACTAGTTTTTTTCAACCACTCCACCTGCACTTGCAACCGCCCAATCCGGCCATACAGCGCCTCTTGGTCGGTGCCCTCCTCATCAATCCGCCGCCGGCCCCGCCGG
>CAZPCE010000507.1:0-1738 GCA_964584915.1 uncultured Arenimonas sp.
ATGCTGCTGGTATTTCGCACCAACACAGCATACGACCGCTGGTGGGAAGGTAGAAAACTATGGGGCGCATTGGTAAACAACAGCCGCAACCTGGCTGTAAAATTAGCGGCCATTTTACCTGCAAATGAAAAAGGGCAGCAAACGCGGCCACTATCGCCTCGGCTTCAATGCCTACAGCGGTTTGTCAAAAATCACCTTTGCCGATTGCGCACACGCCATGGTGCGTATGCTGGAAGACAACACCTGGATAGGCAAAGCGCCCATCATCCAGTACTGATACCCACGCCGCTACAGTGTGTCATGGGCATGATCACGTTTGAACTGCTCATCGGCTTGGCGAATGCCTTTGTTCACCTCTTGCAGCAATGACAGAGGAGAGCTGGTGGTTTTCTGCAGCATCTGGCGCAGTTGGCCTGCCACATCGGCATCCATTCCCATGGCCTGCTCCAGAAACTCCATCAACAGAATCACTTTGACAGGCACGTAATCGTAGCTCGGTATCATCGCCATCAAGCTTTTGCGGATATGCCATTCTGGCAACAGCCTGACCAACCGACCGTCATTGATCATGCTGTCGGCCGTGTAGTTCGGCACCATGAACACGCCGAGCCCACTCAGGCAGGCATCGATACACGCCGGCATGTTCAAACTGGAAAAGCGTCCGCTGACAGGCACCCTGACAGACGTGTCGCGCTTCGACAAACGCCAATGGTCTTCGCCATTGAGGATGCACGGCAGTGATGACAAATCACCCGGTTCGACTGGCAGCGCATAGCCGCTGAGAAAGCTGGGCGACGCCACCAGCACACTGTCAACCCAGCACAGGTGATAACTCTGGGCAGCACTATCGACTTCACCGAGTACCACGGCCAGATCCAGACCTTCCTGAATCAGATTGGGAACGTGGTCCAGGTAGCTCACCTCCATGGTCAAACCCGGGTATTTATCGAGGAACGCGCGGTACATATCCATCTGGAATGCAGGTCTCGAGCTGCCCACATAACACAGCTTCATAACGCCCGTCAGTGACGATTTGTCCATCTGGATGCTGTCACAGGCATGACTGAAATCGGCGAGTAATCGGCGACTGGCTTGATAAAACATATTGCCCTGTGTCGTCGGGCTGACAATGCGCGTGCTGCGTTCCAGCAAGCGGGCGTTCAAACGATTTTCCAGCTCTGACACACGCTTGCTGATGTGAGATGCCGTTACACCCAGCCGCTCGGCCGCCTTGGAGAAACTCCCCGACTCCACCACCGCAATGAATTCTTCAATACCTTTCCACTGCCCCATACGTGGCACCCCAAACCCGGATCATATAATTGTGCTGCCAAGGCTATCACGACTTGTTACTGGCATTTTTTCCAAAATGGAAAAAACCAGATTCCGTCTGCGGGCTTAATCCGGACGCGTCTAATGGCTACTGTGCTCGCCAGTGGCACGACTATCGCCAACAAACAATCATCACAGACGCAGAACAATGGCCAACACAAATAAAAATGCTGTCATTCTGGAAGAACTGAAAGCACTGGCGCCTTGGCATTTCAACGTCAAGATCAACAGCCATCTAAAAACCAGTCAAGCCAATTGCGGTGAACACGAAGGGTACACCTTTGTAAATCCGTATGAATTAATGGGCTTGATCAAAAACATTTACCCTGAAGGTCTGGCGGGAAAACGTTTTATCGATGCAGCTTGCAACAGCGGTGCGTATTGTTTTGTCGCACGCAATCGTGGC
>CAZPCE010000508.1:0-739 GCA_964584915.1 uncultured Arenimonas sp.
GTTTTCGATAATGGAACTGAAATTCGACCGCTTCGAAAAACAACTGGCTTCCGAACATCTGAAGCCGGTTTACCTGATTGCCGGCAGCGAACCTTTACTGGTGCAGGAAGCTGCCGATGCGGTTCGAGCGAAAGCAAAAGCCGAAGGCTACAGCGAGCGCGAAGTGCTCGATGCCGACAACTCCTTCGATTGGCAATTGCTCACCGGCGGTATGGCGAATCTGAGTTTGTTCGCCACGCGTCGTCTGTTCGATTTGCGCTTGCCGACCGGCAAACCCGGCAAAAACGGCAGCGAAGAAATCCAGAATTTCTGCAATCGCCCACCGGAAGACACGGTGTTGCTGATTACTTGTCAGGACTGGAGCAAAAGCCACGCAGGAAAATGGACTGAAGCCATCGCCCGAGTTGGCCATGTATTGCCCATCTGGCCAATCAAGGAGCACGAACGTGAAGACTGGTTGCAACGCCGCCTGCGCAGTCGCGGTCTGCAGGCGAGCACTGCCGCTGTTCAGGTATTGAGCGATCGCGTCGAAGGAAATTTGCTCGCGGCGGCACAGGAAATCGACAAATTGGCATTGCTGGCGCCGAATTCGAAAATCGAAGCCGACGACATGAATCGATTCGTTGCCGACTCTTCGCGTTTCGATGTTTTCCGGTTGCTGGAAACCGCGCTTTCCGGCGATGCCGCACGGGTCGCGAAAATCCTGTCGGCACTGAAAGCCGAAGGTGAACAGGTACCG
>CAZPCE010000508.1:749-1736 GCA_964584915.1 uncultured Arenimonas sp.
TGGATGTTCTGAAAATCTGCCAGCTTGCCCGTGTGCAGGCAACAGGCGGCAATGTAATGAACGCGATGCGTGACGCACGTATTTGGGACAGCAAGCAGGCGCTTTACAAACGTGCGATGGATCGGCACAAGGCCGGGCGCTGGGAAATTTTCGCAGCCGAGTGCGGACGTATCGACCGTGTCGCAAAAGGCCGTGACAGTGGTGATGCCTGGCTGATGTTCGAAAGATTATTGATCGCGGTAGCCGAGCCAAGAGCGCGCGGTCTCATTGCAGGATGAATCTGCACCTTTGCTATGGCGGTACGTTTGATCCGGTCCATGACGGACATCTCGCGGTTGCCGGGTTCGCACAAAGAACATGCGATGCCGATATTTATTTCATTCCTTCGGCCGATCCGCCGCATCGGCAAAAACCTTTGGCGACTGCCCGGCAACGTGCGGAAATGTTGCAAATCGCGATTGCAGGCGAGCCACGTTTTTTTCTGGATCTGCGCGAAATGGATCGGGACAAACCGTCGTATACCGTCGATACACTTCGGGAATTGCGAGCCGAATTGGGCAGCGAAAAACCGATCGCCTGGCTCATCGGCGCCGATGCTTTTGCCCAGTTGCATACCTGGCACGAATGGGAAACTTTGTTCGATTTAGCGCATTTCGTGGTCGCGGTCAGGCCTGGCTATTCGATGCACTCGCCCTATTTCCGGGTAAATGAACGTATCTGCAGCTCGCCGCAGCCGCTAAACGAGACTGCCTCCGGCCGGGTTTTCAGCCTTCAATGCCCCTTGCGGAGCGAGTCTGCCACCGCTATTCGCCGTGCTTTTGCCGCCGGACAGCCACCTGAAGGCCTGAATCCGGCGGTTCGGGCGTATATTCTAGAGCATGGTCTGTACCCGAAAGCTTTATAATTGCCATCATTCACCCGCCACGAGATAGTGCTTTGAGCTCACAAGCCCACGTAATCAAAACCAAAATGCCGAATCCGGCACCC
>CAZPCE010000509.1:0-1736 GCA_964584915.1 uncultured Arenimonas sp.
TGTCTTTGAAATCCAGCGAAATATCGCTTGCGACATCGCTGGCCAGAATCTGTCTTGCGTTCGCGATCAAAAACGGCAGCGCTTCGAGGCGTCCGGGCAATTGCTGCCCCGGCAGTTTGGCGTCGACCGCCGTGTAGCAACCGGTACCGACAAACACGGCGTCGTAATCGGCCAACAATTTTTCAAAGGCGATGTCCTTGCCGATATCGGTTCGCAAATGAAACTTCACTCCCATCGCTTCCAGCACCAGACGCCGCGTCAGCATCACGTGTTTTTCAAGCTTGAACGGCGGAATGCCGAAAGTCAGCAAGCCGCCGATTTCTTCATAGCGATCAAACACGTCGGCCTGGATGCCGGCGCGCGCCAGACGATCGGCACAAGACAAACCCGCGGGCCCGGCACCAATCACGGCGACGCGTTTTCCGGTCGCGATCACTTTCGACAAATCCGGACGCCAGCCTTGCTTGAACGCCTCATCGACGATGTATTTTTCGATCGACCCAATCGTGACCGATTCGAATCCGGTATTGAGTGTGCAGGCACCTTCGCAAAGACGATCCTGCGGACAAACACGACCACACACTTCCGGCAAAGGATTCGTTTCATGCGCAAGCGTCGCCGCTTCGAACAGGCGGTTTTCCTGCACCAGTTTCAACCAGTTTGGAATGTAGTTGTGGACCGGACATTTCCATTCGCAATAGGGATTGCCGCAATCCAGACAACGTCCCGCCTGGGCACCGGCGTTTGCACTGTCGAAGCCGCCGTAGATTTCATCCCAGCCATGGATGCGAAGTTGCGACGGAATTTCCTTCGGCATCTTGCGCGGCAGTTCGAGGAACTGGAAATCTTTCTGGCTCATGCGGCCTGCCTCAATGCGTCGATCAAGGACTCGAGACTGGCGGCTTTCGGTTTTACCAGCCAGAATTTTCCGATCACGTCGCGGAACTCTTCCAGCAATTGCGTGGCCCAGACACTGCCGGTCTCGTGCTGGTGCGACTGCAACAAAAACCGCAGGTGCTGCAAATGGCTTTCCATGCCTTCCGGAGACATGCGCAAAATATCGATCAATTCCAGATTGCAGTGATCGACGAAATCCCGCTCCAGATCGAGCACATAGGCAAAGCCGCCGGTCATGCCGGCACCGAAGTTCTGTCCGGTGCGCCCAAGTACGGCCAGCACACCGCCAGTCATGTATTCGGCGCAATGATCGCCGGCGCCTTCAATGACTGCGGTCGCACCGGAATTGCGCACCGCGAAACGCTCCCCGGCACGACCTGCCGCAAACAGTTTTCCGCCGGTGGCGCCATACAGGCAGGTGTTGCCGAGAATGCTGGCATCGCGTGCGATAAAGCTCGCATTTTTTCCGGGTGCAATCACGATCTTGCCGCCGCACATGCCCTTGCCGACGTAATCGTTGGCATCGCCCTGCAGATACAAATGCAGCCCGCCGACATTCCAGGCGCCGAGACTTTGTCCGGCAATGCCTGACAATTTCAGCGTGATCGGCGCTTCGCTCATGCCGAGATTGCCATGGTGTTTGGCAATTTCGCCGGACAGTCTTGCTCCGATCGCGCGATCACGATTGCACACTTCGTAGTTGAAAATGCCGCCGGTTTTATTCGTGATGCTGTGTTGCAAATCCGCCAGCATGCGATTGGCCAATTCTGCGGTGTCGCGTGGTGGATTTTGCGCATCGGTGCAATACTGGCTCTCGTCGGAAACGAAACCACTAGCGG
>CAZPCE010000510.1:0-1736 GCA_964584915.1 uncultured Arenimonas sp.
CGACTCAATACGGTTTGGCCGTAAGCCATGCCGGCCAGGGTTACCGTATCGAATACGCTGAAGGGATGGAACGGATTGCGTTTGTGTTCGACACGGCCGACCGCTGCATTCAAAAAGCCAAGATCGAAGTGGGCATTGTGGCCGACAAGAATCGCGCGTTGGCATTCAGCTTTGCGCGCCGCCATCCGCACCGCATGAAAAATATAATCCAATGCTTCGCGTTCGGGTTTTGCATCGCGAAACGGATGCGTCACGTCGATGCCTGTTATTTCGAGTGATTTCGGATCGAGCTCGCTACCGGGAAACGGTTCAACATGCGTGGTGGTGCATTCGCCCGGTGTGAACACGCCATGTTCGTCCATGAGGATCGGAATCGCGGCGATTTCGAGCAGTGCATGACGGTGGCATTCGAAGCCACCGGTCTCGACATCCACGATAACGGGCAGGAAGCCGCGAAAACGGTCGGCAATGCGGCGTGGGGGAGTCGGCTCATTCATGGCCGACAGGATAGCAGCTCGTCGTATTGCTGGCATCCAGCCTCTTTCTTGCGGGTATGCGGCTTATCGCTTGATGAAAAGAGACACTGCCGCGAGTGCGATGGCCATTACGCTGATGGAAAGCCCAAATGCCGGCAACAAGATGCTCAAGGGGGCCGCAATCACCAGCAGGCCCAGGCTCCATGCGCGCAAGTCCAGAATATTTTCATCGGCATCCTTATGGATGAAGTGCGCAATCATCGCATCGAGGCTGAATTTCCCGGCCCCGCGGAAAATCAACGGCAACAGCATAGCCATGAACAGCAAAGGCAGCTTGAAATTGCCGAAGCCGTCATTCGAAATGGCATAGCCCATCGCGAGATCCGTGAATGTCTTCCAATCCATGGGCCAATGCACGGCCGAGGTTGCGACGATCGTCAACACGAACAAACTGAAGGCAAAAAAACGCGTACCCAAACCGAATAACAGTGCAATGCCGCCGATCAATTCAAACCAGGTTGCCATGCCCCAACTGATATCGGTGGGCACGATATTGAACGGAAACGGGAAATCCGTCTGGATGTCGGTGAACCAGTTTTCTCCGCGATATTTTTCGATGCCCGATTCCCAGAATTCCCAGGCAAGCAATAATCGCAAACCCAGCGGAGACAGCCATTCGCCTACGCCTTGCAGACGTGCCGTGACGGCGGAATAGAGATCGGTAATTTTCGTCAACATGATGCTTCCCGGTAATAGGCGCGATTTTGTGATGCGCCTGATGAATATGTACCCGAGAAGAGTCAGAGAGTAGGGCGAAGGGTTCGCTGTTCCAGCAAATTTTGATACAGGCCTTGGCCAAGTTCGATGAAGGATGCAATGTCTTCGGCACTGGCTTCATGGGCAAGTGCAGTGAGTTGCTGTCTTGCAGTCTGTTCGGGAGCATCGCTGATCAATTGCAGCAGGCGAAAAATCAGTGCGCTGATTTCCTCGAAATGCACTTTGTAGTCACGATCCCGACGCACCAGTAAAAACGTCGGCTCCAATGGCGGGTTTTCCGGCAGAAAACCGGGGCTCAGGCGGTGCACCGGCCATTGGTAACCCAGCGGCCAGGCCAGCGAGGACAGGCTGAAGGCGGAGGGCAGGCCGAAGACGTCGCGGATGATCGCCCAGACTATCCACACCAGGAAGGCGAGCACGACGACACCGATCGCGCCGATCGCGACGCTGGTGTCGATGCGGTAGCCCTGCCAGATCACCGAG
>CAZPCE010000511.1:0-1728 GCA_964584915.1 uncultured Arenimonas sp.
AATGTTTTCCGGACCATAATTGTGAATGATATGAAACACAACCGGAATGATGAAAAGCGTTCCTCCAGCAGAGTTGCGTTGAGCCGAATGCTCCTGAGCATAACGAGCGGTGAATTGTTCTAGTTCCTGCTGCTGTAATAATATTTCAGGGTGCTTTTGAATTGCTTCCTGGTAAACTTCATTGGTCGCGCAGGTTTTTCGTTCTTGTCCGCTAACGTTCAAGACAATACCGGCAGACATTACAAAAGCAAGTAGTGTTTTTTTCATGAGTTTTCAATGTCCTTTCTTACTGTATATCTTATCATATTATATTGTATTTGTCAATATGTATAATACAGCCAAATATAAGGCTATTTTGGAGGTTATACACAGATATGTGGTGTGGGTCGGCAAGAGGAACCTCGAGCTCCGAGAAGCTTATTTTTCTGTAGAAAGTAGTGTTCGAATTGCATCTATATCATCTGACCATTGTAGCCCGTCGAACCATTCAAGGCCTTTGAACTGGAGTTTGTAGGTATCAGTCGGACGCTGAAGAGAGCCGAGGTATGTGTACTTTATGCCTGATTTTTTTGCATACTCTATGGCGAGTATCATCATACCCAGACCCATATCTTTCGGAGACACATTCAAGTCATAAAATGGGTAGGAATAATGAAGAATTTCTTTGTTGGAATAGCAGATACTGTAGCCAATAGAGGTATGAGGTATGAGGTATGAGGTATGAAGGGGGGTCGCAGAGGTTTTTTCAAGGCCGAATGCTAAGAGGGTATTGAAATTGGACTTTGCTGAATCGGTAAGAATCTCCTTGATCTTTTGTGCACTCATAATTCCTGGGCCAAATTTCAACTCATAAAAATCCTTGGCGAGCTTGCCAATCTTGAAATCATAATCGGCAAGAGGGAGTGCGACCCCATTCATGGCAATACTCTCAACCTTCTTCAATATGCGTCTATTTTCACTACTCAATTCGAACTTGGAGAGATCGATACGTACTGAACGAGTCTGGTGCATGACACCGCGACCAATACGGGTGAAGACATATCCATGAGAATAGAGATCAGAGATATTCTGATCGGAGAAGTCGGTAATAGTCGTTTCATTCCATTTTAGGTAAGACATGAGTAATGTAAAAGTTAAAAGTCAAAATGCAAAAGTGCAAGTAATAATTCAAAAGTTTCGCTGTAGTGTAATTTTTACTTTTGAATTGTACGTTTGCATTTTGACTTTTGATTTTAATGTAATGCAAGCCAAAATCCAAATACCACGAAAATGAAGTGAATGACCCAGAATCTCATAACGGTCTTCTCCTCGCTCCAGCCTTTGAGTTCGAAGTGGTGATGGAGCGGTGCCATACGGAATATACGGCGACCAATGATGTATTTTGAGGCAACCTGGATAACAACTGAGAGTGCTTCGATGTAGAACATAAATCCAAGAAATAGCAATGAGATAGTTTCACCGATGGCCATCGCATTGACCGCAAGGAGTGCTCCGACTCCAAGAGAGCCTACATCCACGAAAGAATAGTGAGTGCGCTAAAGGTGGTAATGAGCATGCCTCCAGCGAGTCCGTCCATACCATCGGCAATGTTGACTGCGTTTGCAGTGAACATCACGATGAAGATAACTATCGGTATAACAAAGAGTCCGAGGTCTATTCCTGGACCGAAGGGGATATAGAGGTAATGCCATGCCGGACCGAGCTTGGTATAGACCCACCATGCAGTGA
>CAZPCE010000512.1:0-1727 GCA_964584915.1 uncultured Arenimonas sp.
GATGTTCCCCGAGATAACGAAAGAAATGCCGGTAACGTTCGGTCTTTCCCTGCTTGGCACGACCCAGCACGGTATAGATTTCATCAATCGGCTTGCCCGGTAATAAAGTTCGCAGGAAAACCACGGCATCGCCAACCGTCGGCAAATCGGCATGGAAATAACTGTGCGTATAGCCAAATAAAACCGCAGCATGCTGACGCGAGGTAATCACAGCATCGACCCGGATTCCAGCTTCTTCATTGACCAGCGCCAGTATGCATGGCGCATAGTTTTCCCGACCCAAGATGCGGCCCACCAGGTAGGCACGACGTTCGCGGTAAAAAACCGTGTCCAGCAATTCCACCGCCAATACAGCGGGTTCGGGCCACTGGTCGAAACGCGTCTGCAAGGTATCGGCAATTTTCTTCGCACAAGCCTTGGCGTCCTGATACGGAGCGGCAAACGGGTAATCGGCCAATACCCGTTCGAACAATGAAGACAGGCTTTCCGACAACACGTAGTTATGCCGCGCGACCGGATGGGTGATGCTGTCGGTCGGTTCAATCGTGAGGGCAATGAATTCGATATCGGCGTTGACGCCGCGCGTCTTGAAAAAGCGCCGAGTCAGCGTATTGAAGAATGTCTTGAACAGTTCCCGATCCAGCAGGGGCGAAATCAGGTTTTCGTAGGCTTGCCGAATGCCCTGCCACAAGATCGCATTGTTGGACTGATCGGCCATCCGGTCGCTGAGCTTGTCGCTGATGTCGGCAACGCATTGATCGTAGAGTTCTATACGGGCATTGGCGTCGTCGCGCGAGCCGGCCCAATCGCGCTGTTCGAAACGTTGCTTGGCTTTTTTGGTGACCTCGGAAAACTTCGCGTTGTAATCAAGGAAGGCATCGCGAATGGCGACCGCGCTGGGAATGGCCAAAGAATCGATGTGCGCATCTGCCATGCTCAGGCCGCCCCGGGTTTGATTTGCGTTTCCAGCCATTGCTTGAAATGCACCAGACCTCGATGGTTCTTCGAACGTTCCGGATACACCAGATAATACTGATATTCGGCCAGCATTTTCAGTTTGCCGATATAGCTCAGGCGTCCGGCTTCAATCAGCGGTGCGGCCAGGATATGACGTGCCAATACAATGCCGACGCCTTCGGCTGAGGCGCGGTGAGCACCTTCGGCCTCGTTGAATTTGGCGACGAATTTTTTCGGCTCAGGTAAATTGAAATGCGCGCACCAGCGCTTCCAGCGACCGAACGGATCGTCGATCAACGGATATTTATGCAACTGATCCAACTTGATCGGTCCCAGCTGTTTTATCAGGGCCGGACTGGCGGCCGGACTGATCCATTCTTCCAGCAGAAAATGCGATTGCAGCCCGGGCCAGCTACCGGCACCGAAACGGATCGCGGCATCAATCTGGAATTCCTTTTCAAAATCGACCATGCGAGCCGACGAATCGAGGTTAAATTGAATGTCCGGGTGCTGGCGCACGAATTCGCCCAATCTCGGCAATAGCCAGGCATTGGCCATCGATGCCAACGCGCTCAAGGTCAGACGATCATCGTGTGAGCCGGTTTGCGGACTCAGCAATTGTTCGATCGCCAGATAATGCGGTTCCAGCTGCACATAAAGACTCTGGCCGTCCGGCGTTAATTGAATGCCGCGCGGTCCGCGCTCCATCAGGCGCCGACCCATGCGTTCCTCCAATCGGCGCATTTGATGGCTGAGCGCACTGACCGTGA
>CAZPCE010000513.1:0-1726 GCA_964584915.1 uncultured Arenimonas sp.
AACGAACCCGGAAAAAATTCGCCCTACCGCGATCGCAGCGTCGAAGAAAATCTCGACCTGTTCCGCCGCATGCGCGCCGGAGAGTTTGAAGACGGCGCCCGCACGCTTCGTGCAAAAATCGACATGGGCAGCGGCAATATCAATTTGCGCGATCCGGCGATTTATCGCATCCGTCATGTCTCGCATCAAAATACCGGCGACGCCTGGTGCATCTATCCTATGTACGACTATGCGCATTGCATTTCCGATGCACTCGAAGGCATTACCCATTCCCTGTGCACCCTCGAATTCGAAGATCATCGCCCTCTGTACGACTGGTGCATCGACAACATCGATTTGGCCGGACATGCGCCGCTTTGGCAAAACCTCGTGGACCGTGGTTTCAAAACCGATGTCAGTAAGCCGCGCCAAATCGAATTCTCGCGCCTGAATATCAATTTCACCGTGATGAGCAAGCGCAAGCTGATGGCATTGGTGACCGACGGATTGGTCAGTGGCTGGGATGACCCGCGCATGCCGACCCTCTGCGGATTGCGCCGTCGCGGTTACACGCCGGCTTCGATGCGCTTGTTCGCCGATCGCATCGGCATCAGCAAGCAAAATTCGCTGATCGATTTTTCCGTACTCGAAGGCTGCGTCCGGGAAGATCTCGATGCCAAGGGTCAGCGTCGCCTGGCCGTGATCGATCCGGTCAAGCTCGTGATCAAGAACCTGCCGGAAGATTTCACTGACACGCTGCAATTCTCCAACCATCCGAAAGACGAAAGCGCCGGCAAACGCGAAGTGCCGCTATCGCGAGAAGTCTGGATTGAACGCGACGACTTCATGGAAGTGCCGCCGAAAGGTTTTCATCGCCTGGTGCCAGGGGGCGAAGTTCGTCTGCGTGGCGTCGGTATCGTGAAATGCGTTGATGTGATCAAGAACGGCGTCGACATCATCGAACTGCACGGCGAACTGGATCTGGATTCGCGTCCCGGCCTGCCCGGTTCCGAACGCAAGGTGAAAGGTACGATTCACTGGGTGTGCGCAAAGTCCGGCATCGAAGCCGAAGTCCGCCTTTACGACCGCCTGTTTACGGTCGCCAATCCCGACGACGATGCCGATGGCAAGACCTATCGCGATTACCTGAATCCCGATTCGGTGCGCATCGTGAAAGCCTATGTTGAACCTGCCGCCGCCGCGCTCGCCGCCGAAACCAATATTCAATTTGAACGTCTGGGTTATTTCGTCACTGACCGCCTCGATCATTCCGTCGGCAAACCGGTATTCAACCGTACCGTCACGTTGCGGGACGTCTGGGCAAAAGGAGCCTGATATGCGCGTTTTATTGCTGGCCAGCTTAATGATGCTCGCGGCTTGTACCGCGCCGAAAAATGCGGTGGATACCAAGGCCGCCGAACCACCGCCAGCGATGAGCGTCGAAGAAAAGAACGCGACGCAAACACCGGACATGGCCACCGAGGAAAAAGCGACGACGGTAAAGACCGGCGAAGTGGATTTCAGTTGCAAGAGCGACGGCGATTGCAAGATCAAAGACGTCGGCAGTTGCTGCGGTTATCGCCCTGCTTGCGTGAACAAGGACAGCGAGACTTTCCCGGAAGCGGTAAAAGCGGAATGCGGCAAAAGCGGCATGTCGGGAATCTGCGGTTTTCCAAGCATTAGCAGCTGCATCTGCACCAACAACAAATGCGAAGGCGTGACCGGCCCGGGTTCAGGTGCGGGCGCC
>CAZPCE010000514.1:0-1722 GCA_964584915.1 uncultured Arenimonas sp.
GTGGAAACGCCGTAGATCGGCTCCTGTCTTTGCACCTGCTCGGCAAGAAAATCCGCCGCGCGCTGCACTTTTTCAAGCTGCTTCGCATCCAGCTCGACACTGGCACCATAGGCAACGGCGACAACCTGTTCGCGTGTCAGGGACTGTCCATCCAATCGTATCGGTTTCATTGTACTTACAAGCCTTTCAAAACACGTTGCTGTTCTATTTCCACCTTCAGCGCTGCCGCCAATTCCACGCGCGGCAATTCGAATTGCTCCTGGCGACGCAGGTCTTTCACCGTCACAACACCACGCGAGATTTCATTTTCACCGCAGAGCACCATGAAGCGAACGCCGGCACGATCGGCATACTGGAATTGCTTTGCCAATTTTTTTGTTTCCAGTTGCACTTCGGTATTGATACCGGCACCACGCAGCAACTGCGCCAGTTCGAGTGCCTGCGGCAAATAAGCTTCGTCCATCAGGCCGACCAGGGCTTCAACCGTACTTTCGGCGGTTGATATGATGCCGGCATCGCGCAATTGCCAGAACAGCCGCGTTGCACCGATCGAAATGCCGACGCCGGGCAAATGCGATTTCGAATAGTGCCCCGCGAGATTTTCGTAACGGCCACCCGAACATACAGAACCAATCTGCGGATAATCGTCGAGCGTGGTTTCGTATACGGTACCGGTGTAGTAATCCAGGCCGCGGGCAATCGAGAAATTCACCGCGTAGTTTTTTTCCGGCACGCCATAGGCTTTCAGCAATTCGATCACCTCGCGCAATTCGGCGATGCCTTGATTGAAACCGTCGGAACCCTGCCCCAGCTTGTCCAGTTGCGCGATGGCATCGGCGTGCGAGGTACTGCGGGTTTGCACGAAGTCGAGAATTTTACCGGTGACTTCAGTACTCAGTCCAAATGCCTCGCCGGTCAGGGTTTCACGGACATAGTCGGCACCGCGCTTGTCGAGTTTGTCGACTTCGCGCAACACCAGCATTTGTTTTTCGCCATCGGCAACGCCGAGGTTTTCGAAAAAACCGCGCATCAGTTTGCGATTATTCAATTGAATGGTGAAGGCACCGAAAGCCAGTTCGGTGAACACGGCGCTGATCACGGCCGGCATTTCGGCATCATAGCGAACCGACAGAGAATCCTTGCCGATCACGTCGATATCGCATTGGTAAAACTCGCGGAAGCGGCCGCGTTGCGCACGCTCGCCACGGTAGACCCGCTGCATTTGATAACGGCGAAACGGGAAAGCCAGATCGTGCTCGTGTTCGGCAACATAACGTGCCAAAGGCACGGTCAGGTCGAAACGCAAGGCCAGCTCGGGCGTGCCGCCTTGTTCCAGTGCACCCGTCGATTGCACGAAATATACCTGACGTTCGGTTTCACCGCCGGTCTTGGTCAGCAATACGTCGGACAATTCGAATACCGGCGTTTCCACCGGCAAAAAACCGAATCGCTCGAAATTGCGGCGAATCACGTCCAGCATGCGTTGGAAGGCGATTTGATCGCGCGGCAAAAGCTCCATCACGCCGGGCGGTGTACGTGGCTTAATCAAGGTCAGGCTCCTGGTTCAAGCCGCCATTTTAACGTGAATCGGGAGTCCGGTGCTTGTCTTGATTGGGCGGAAAGCAGCCCATAGAATGAAGCACACGGGGTGTAGCTCAGTCTGGTAGAGCGCTACGTTCGGGACGTAGAGGTCGTAGGTTCGAATCCTGTCTCCCCGACCAA
>CAZPCE010000515.1:0-1717 GCA_964584915.1 uncultured Arenimonas sp.
TCACGTCTTCGATCTTGAACAGTTCGATCATTTCCGGAATGCTGAAAATTTCCTGGTCACCATGCGACCAGCCCAAACGCACCAGATAATTCAGCAAGGCGTGCGGCAAATATCCGTCGTCGCGATATTGCATGACATTGGCGGCGTTGTGACGTTTCGACAAT
This sequence comes from uncultured Arenimonas sp., assembly GCA_964584915.1. GTDB lineage: Bacteria > Pseudomonadota > Gammaproteobacteria > Xanthomonadales > Xanthomonadaceae > Arenimonas. The sequence continues at coordinate 165 of CAZPCE010000515.1, forward strand.
TTCGCGCCTTCCGGATCGAGGATCATCGGCATATGGGCGAAATAAGGGACGGTCACGCCGAGTGCCTGATAGATATTGATCTGGCGCGGCGTATTGTTGACATGATCGTCGCCACGGATGACGTCTGTAATATTCATGTCGAGATCATCAACGACGACGGCAAAGTTGTAGGTCGGATATCCGTCGGAACGGAAAATCACCAGATCATCCAGTTCATCATTGCTGAATTCGATGCGACCCTTGATCTTGTCTTCCCAGACGACACTGCCACCGATCGGATTCTTGAAACGGATGACGCGATTCGGGTCATCTTTATGCGGCGCGTTCAATTCACGATAATGACCGTTGTAGCGCGGCTTTTCGTTTTTTGCCATCGCCGTTTCGCGCATGGCTTCAAGCTCTTCCTTTGTTTCGTAAGCGTAATAAGCCTTGCCAGCCGCAACCAACTGTTCGGCGACTTCTTTATATCGGGCCAGACGGTGCGTTTGGTATATCGGGCCTTCGTCGTAATTCAGGCCAAGCCATTGCATTGCATCGAGGATGCCCTGCACGGCGGCATCGGTAGAACGCTCCTGATCGGTATCTTCCACTCGCAAGATGAACGCGCCGGCCTGGTGACGGGCTTCCAACCAGCAATACAGTGCGGTACGAGCGCCGCCGATATGCAAGAAACCGGTAGGACTGGGGGCAAAGCGGGTGCGACAGCTCATAAAGTGGTCTCGATATTCAATCCCGCCATTTTAGCAGCCCACAGCCTCTATTCAGCTAATTTCTAGTCGTGGCCGTGATTGCGCACTATCATTGCTCACCCCCCCAGGAGTTCACGATGTTCGCCCGAATCTGCTTTTTTTGTCTTGCCCTGCTCGCCACACCGGTTTTTTCGCAAAGTCTCGCACTACCCTCCGGCAACAACCCGAAAAATCCCAGAGTAGTGATCGACACCAATCACGGAAAAATCGTGTTGGAATTATTCGCCGACAAGGCACCCTCAACCGTCGGAAATTTCCTGTCATATGTCCAGTCGGGCCACTATGACAACACCATCATCCATCGCGTCGCCAAGGATTTCCTTATTCAGGGTGGCGCCTACAACATAAATCTGGGAAAGAAGCCCCAGCACAATGCCATCCCGCTGGAGAAAACGACGGGCTTGAAAAACCTTCGCGGCACGGTCTCTGCAGCACGCAAATTGTCCGATGCCAATTCCACTACATCGGAATTTTTCATCAATCTGGTCGATAACCCGCAACTGGATTTCCAGTCGGCTAACAGCCCGCTCAACCAGGGCTTCGTGGTATTCGGACAAATCGTGGATGGCATCGCGGTAATCGATAAAATCCGTAAAGTTGCCACCACAGGAAAAAACGGATTTCCGGAATTGCCGGTCTCGCCTGTTGTCATTCGCTCCATATCCAGGGTAAGCGAATAGACATGGGAACGCTTTTTATCTCCGACCTGCATCTGGATGAAAGTCGTCCAGACATTACCGGCTTGTTTCTCGATTTCCTGCAAAACGATGCCGTCAAGGCAGAGGCGCTTTATATTCTCGGCGA
>CAZPCE010000516.1:0-1716 GCA_964584915.1 uncultured Arenimonas sp.
CGCGGCCACAGGGTGCGGCACATTAATCCGCCATGCGCAGACTGATCCTGCTCAGCTGTCTGATAAGCACCGCCAGCCTCGCTGGTGGTGCTTATGTACGAGTACCCGCCGGTGAATTCCAGTCGGTGTTGAAATACGAAGACAACAAGGGAAAGCAGAAAGTCGCCGCCTTCGACATGATGAAACAGCCGGTGACCAATGCGCAGTTTCTTGAATTCGTGCGCACACATCCGCAATGGCAACGCGGCAAGACGCCGGTGGTATTTGCCGAACAAAAACATTATCTCTCGCACTGGCAAGCGCCGTTGGTTCTGGGCACCAATGTAAAACCGCAACAACCGGTGACGCAGGTCAGCTGGTTCGCGGCATCGGCCTATTGCGAAGCCCAAGGCGCACGGTTGCCGACCTGGAATGAATGGGAATACACCGCGGCTGCCGATCCGAAACGCCGCGATGCGCGCAACGACCCGGCCTGGCGTGAAAGCATTCTCGGCTGGTATGCAAAACCGGCCAGCACGCCGATCGCCGATGTTGGAAAGAAGCCGGCCAATATCTACGGCATCCAGGACTTGAACGGCTTGATCTGGGAATGGACCGAGGATTATTCGGCAATGCTGGTATCGGCCGATAACCGCAATCAATCCGATCCGGACAAATCGAAATTCTGCGGTGCCAGCGCATTGTCGATGGAAGACAAGGAAAGCTATGCCGTGATGATGCGCGTCGCGATGCTGTCTTCGCTGGAAGCAGTGAACAGTACTTCCAATCTGGGATTCCGCTGCGCGAAATCCCTGCCACGCACACAGACGAGATCGCCATGAATAAAATCCTGTTCGCTTTTCTTTTTTCATTCGCGTTGATCGGTAACGCTGCATCGCCAAAGCCGGCAGCATTGCCCGGCGATTCGGTATTGCAAATCGACAACGTGTTCACCAATCAGGACGGCCGCAATTTCAAGCTGGCCGAGCGACGCGGCAAGCCGCAACTGGTCGCGATGTTTTACACCTCATGCAAATATATTTGTCCGCTGATCATCGACAGCGGCAAGGGCGTGGACAATTCACTGACGCCAGCCGAGCGAAAAAATTTTTCGATCCTGCTGGTCAGCATCGATCCTGCACGTGATACACCCGAAGCGCTGATGTATATCGTGAACAAGCGCAAGCTCGATACCACGCGATGGACGCTTTCGCGTACCGACGAGAAGGGCGTCCGCACGCTTGCTGCCTTGCTGGGGGTGCGCTACCGGGTGCTCGCCGATGGCGAGTTCAACCATACCAGCGCATTGATCCTGCTGGATGCCGAAGGCCGCGTGATTGCACGCACCGAAACCCTGGGTTCGAAGCAGGATCCGGTCTTTCTGGCGGCGGTCAGGAAAACCCTGGCAGCCAAGTGAGTGGAGGTAATCGGCAAAAGGTCGATTTGACCCAGATCAAAGCCGTTCGCCGTAGGCCGCGCATAGTGAACCAAGGCAGTTACTGCAAATCGGTCTTTTCACTCACGGAGTCTTCATCATGATCAAGAACATGTCGTCCATCGATCGCGGCATTCGCATTGTCGTTGCAGCGGTATTTGCGTATCTCTATTTCAGCGGTATCGTTTCCGGCGTTTTGGGAATCTTGCTGATGGTATTTGCCGCGGTTTTCCTGATTACCTCCAGCATCGCGTTCTGCCCGCTTTACGTACTTTTCAATTTCAGTACGCGAAAATCCTGAT
>CAZPCE010000517.1:0-1714 GCA_964584915.1 uncultured Arenimonas sp.
ATCGGCGCCAGATCGGCATTCAACAAGGCAACACGCCGCAATTCCTTTTCCAGAATGTCGCGGCCAGCTTGCAGATTCCGGGCGCGATCAATCTTGTGGAACCAGGCACGCACCTTGTCGCGTGCACGGCCGCTGACCAGGAATCCGTTCGAACTCATCAACCAGTCGCGCCTTGGCTCGGAAACCTTGCTGGTAATGATTTCGATGCGATCACCACTGCTTGGTTTGAAATCGAGCGTGACGATGCGTCCATTCACTTTCGCACCGCGACAACGATGCCCGACTTCGGTATGCACGTGATAGGCGAAATCAAGAACGGTCGAACCATGCGGCAGATCAAACACTTCGCCTTTCGGCGTCAGCAGATAAACCCGGTCTTCCATCAACTCGGTACTGAAGCCCGCCAGCAAATCATGCGATTCATCACTGTCGCGCTGTTCCAGCAATTGCCGCATCCACGCGACCTTGCGCTCGAAGCTGGCATCACCAGGGCCCCCTTCCTTGTAACGCCAATGCGCGGCAACGCCGAGTTCGGCATGTTCGTGCATTTGTGGCGTACGGATTTGTATTTCCAGCGTCCGGTTTTCCGGCCCCAGAACAGCGGTATGCAACGAGCGGTAATCATTGCCTTTCGGATGCGCGATGTAATCGTCGTATTCGGAAGGAATCGACGGCCATAACTGATGCACGACACCGAGCACGGTGTAGCAACTCGGAATGTCTTTCACCAGAACGCGAATGGCGCGGATGTCGTACAGCTCGCTGAACGGAACATTCTTGCGCTGCATTTTTTTCCAGATGCTGTAGATATGTTTCGGCCTGCCGGCGATGTCGGCTTCGATGCCGGCTTCCGACAATGCCTCGCGCATTTTTTGTTTGACCTGCTCGATGAACTTTTCGCGGCCGGTGCGTTTTTCATCCAGCAGCTTCGCGATTTTCTGGTAGGTTTCCGGCTGCAGATAACGGAAAGCGAGGTCTTCCAGCTCCCATTTCATTTGCCAAATGCCGAGGCGGTTCGCCAGCGGCGAATGGATGTCGGCCGTCAATTGCGCCAAAGCGCGCCGCTCGCTTTCCGAATATTGGCCGGCCTGGCGCAAGCGTTGCAACTGCATCGCCAGCAAGATCGGCACCACGCGCAAATCGCGTATCAATGCCAGCAACAGGCGCCGCAATCCTTCGGAATTGCCGGGATTTTCCCTTTGTGCGTGCAGGCTCCAGACTTGTTCGGCAGCCTTGATGCCATCCAGCAATGGTTGCAAACGCGACAATCCCTCCTGCTTCGGATTGACTGCAGCTTGCAGTGCCGGCCAGTTCGCCAAAGCCGCGGCCAGTAACACGTCCGGGCTGACTTTCAGTGCAAGCAGGCTTTCCAGCAGCGAGATCGTCTCCTGTTCGGCCGGCTCGACAGGCAAAGCCGGGGCCAAAGCCTGAATCGCCTGCCAAAGCGGGTCGCCGCGTTCGGAAGCGACTTTGGCCTGCTCCAGCCAATCACTTAGCCTTGGCACATTGGCGGACGATAAATTCAAGCGGAACCCTGCGCAGATTGTGTAAACTTAGGCCTTCGATAGTACAAACATAAACACCCGGGAGCCACCATGCCACGCATTTTTATTGCATTCGTCTGTGCATTTTCATTAATAGCCACTGCTGCGATCGCGAAAGAATTCTCCAGTGTCGAAGAGCAAATGTCCTCGCGTGAATTCAAGTCGGCCGG
>CAZPCE010000518.1:0-1398 GCA_964584915.1 uncultured Arenimonas sp.
ATTTCGCCTGGCGTTTTGGGTTGAATTTCATTGAATGCGATTTTTTCACGGCTAAGGAAGGCAGCGATGTATTTCGCGTTCAACGCAAAATTGACGTTTTGCGGAATGAGTCCTCTTTTGGACAAACTTTCCGCACTGAGCGTGCTTACGGCCATGCCAAGCAACTCACCGTTATCAGAGACAATCGGCCCACCACTGTTGCCTGGCTGTATGGGTGCGGAAAACTGGAACAACCCGAATGACCCTTGAATTCCACCTTCAGCACTTATATTGCCGCGGGTTATGGTGGCAGATGTCGCTAAAATGCTTTGCAAAGGGTAACCAACGCTTGTAACAAATTCTCCTAGTTCGATGACCTGACCAGACCTCAATGGCAGCTTTCTGGGAGTTTTACGGTTGGATTTAAGTACAGCAACATCCAATAGATCGCTGCTTTTTTGGTGAAACACGGGAAAAACCTGATCGGCCAGCGTGGCTTCCAGATGCGTGCAGCCGCGTTGCACGTGAGCTGCAGTCAGCATATCCCCTGAGTCATTGATGAAAAAGGCGGTACCCGTCCGCACCGGCTTGCTCTTGTCAACCAGCATTTCGCGATTGATGGATGAACTTATGCCAATATCCGGAAATTTTGTTGTGTCTGGCTGAAGCTGATTTACCACTTGCGGCATGATAAGTGCGATAGCGGATCCGGCCGCAGCATATGCGGTAGCCGTCATGTTGTTGCCTTTGATAACCACAGGAACTTTTTGTTCTCCTGTCTGCAATTTGATACCGTCTGGTGCAAATACGTTGAATTGAACGATCAGCTTCAACTTTCCTTGCTCTGTTTCCCATTTCGGAGCCAAGTCAAGCAATAAACCGTAGCGGGTTTCGGACTCGAATTTGATCAGATTCAAATTCGGAAAGTACTTGCGGCCAACTATGTTGATGGAGCTCTCAAAGGCATTGCCGGGCTCGATCCACATATTGCTGTTGGAATCGTAACGTCTTGCCTCAAGAAAGCTTGGCGGAACATAAATGGCCAAAGCGGTGTTGTTGGGCGTGATTGTCTTGGCATCCACACCTGTTCTGGCATGCAGCACATTGCTTGTTGCTAGAGTAAAAATCGCCAAACATAGCGCCTTGCACCTGAAATTCATATAAACCCATGACCCCATGTAAAACTTATCTAGAAAAATAAGATAGCAGTAAAAAATGTCGCTTGTTCCCTGCAACATCCAGAATTGATTTTGCAATGTGCAAACAACTCCCGATCTAGGCGGGCGCTGTGCTAATGAACTTTACCAGTTTTCCGATTCGATAAATCAGTCCTGCGGCACATAACCGGTCAGCCACAAAAAAACGGCCCGATAATTCGGGCCGTTTGAATGACAGGTAGCATCTTGCAGTCGGCATTAG
>CAZPCE010000518.1:1434-1713 GCA_964584915.1 uncultured Arenimonas sp.
CCATTTTCAGTTCGATGTAGCTGTCGATGAAATCGTCGCTCATCACGCCGCCCGCTTTCAGGAAGTCGCGATCTTTTTCCAGTGCGTCCAATGCCATGTCGAGCGAATGGCAAACCTTCGGAATGTTCTTTTCTTCTTCTGGTGGCAGGTCGTACAAATCCTTGTCGCTCGGCGCACCCGGATCGATCTGGTTTTTGATGCCGTCGAGACCGGCCATCATCAATGCGGTGAAAGTGAGATAACCCGAGTTCATCGGATCCGGGAAACGGATTTCGATGC
>CAZPCE010000519.1:0-1696 GCA_964584915.1 uncultured Arenimonas sp.
TTGACGATGGTTTCCGAGCTTTGAATCGGTTGCCCTTCAAAACTTTGGGTGATGGTCATCACCAGGTTATCAAAATGGGAAAAATGATTTTGTACCGCCGCGAAGGCAACACCGCCGCCGGTCAGCATCGGCAGCATTACCGTGATGACCAATGCCATTGCCGCCGTACCGGCGAACGCCAACCAGCGGCGAGCGTTTGATCGCGTTGGCTTGGCAGTATTTTGCATGCGCGCGATTAATCGTTCCTGTGCGGCACTGGTTGCCGCCGACGGTGCTTCATCCACACTACGTACCAGCGCTGCCAGTGGCCCGGAGAGTTCATGGTCGAATTGTTTGTTCATGGCTTTTGCTCCATTTTGACTTCACCCAGGTGCGCCTCAAGTCGGCGGCGGGCACGGTGCAGAGTGACGTTGACGTTGTTCTCGCTGAGTTCCATTACCTGCGCAATCTCGCCGATTTCCATTCCCTGAAGGTGGCGCAAGCTAAAGCATTGCGATTCGCGTCTCGGTAATTGTGCCAATGCGGTTCGCAGGCGTTTTCTGCGTTCGTGATCCATCCCGATTTGTTCTGGTGACTCATCGCTGGCTACGTCTTGCGAATCCCACGAGGGCAATATGCGCCACCAGCGCCGCTGACGTCGAAGCAGATCAATGGCACCCCGCACGGCTGACGAGGCCAAATACGCAGGCCATGAGTCCACTTTCTTTGGTTTCGATTCGATCAGTTTCAGGAACACGGTCTGTTGCACATCCTCGGCCTGCGAGGCATCGCCAAGCACGCGATACGCCGCTTTGAACACCAGCGTCCCGTAAAGGCGGGCCAAGACTGCCGGTTCGTCGGACGCGGGAACTTCACTCACTAAGACGCTCCAATTGGGTAATGGTAACAACGACATCCTCGACTCCGGGAGGGTGGGTATTCCCAACTAGACGCCCCGGAATGCGATTTCTTACAAAACGCTATCGAAAACATTTTTTACCTGCGGTGTAAGTATTGCTGCCCTGATGCGTCAAGTGAAGTGAAGCCCACGGAGTGCCATCATGCCAAACATCACTTTACGTTGTATCACCGCGCTGTTCTTTACTGTGCTTGCGTTGCCTTCTGCCGCAGCGCGCATTCCGGATGTGGCCGCCTTGGATGCCGAAGTAGCGCGTGCCATGAGCGCCACCCAATCCAAAGGCATGGCCATTGCCGTGATCGAGAATGGCCGCGTGGTGCACGTACGCAGTTATGGCGATCGAAACGCCAAAGGCGATGCACTCGAGACGGACAGCATTATGTACGGCGCTTCACTGACCAAGAGCGCATTTGCTTTCATGGTGATGCAATTGGTTGAAGAAGGGCGGCTCGATTTGGATCGACCTATTGGCGAGTATTTGGATCGCCCGTTGCCTGAGTATCCCACTGAAGATAAGTACGCACCGTGGGTGGATTTGGCGAATGATCCACGCTGGCGTTCGATAACGGCGCGTCACTTGCTGACGCATAGCGCAGGGTTTGCCAATTTCGCTTTCCTTGAACCGGATGGAAAATTACGCTTTCATTTTGACCCTGGCACACGCTATGGCTATTCCGGCGAAGGCATGATCTTGCTGCAATTCGTCATTGAGCGAGGACTGGGCATGGATGTCGGCGAGGAAATGCAGAAGCGCGTGTTTGATCGCTTCGGCATGAAAAATACCAGCATGATCTGGCG
>CAZPCE010000520.1:0-1694 GCA_964584915.1 uncultured Arenimonas sp.
GAACGCGCAATCGCAAACGCATTGCGAACTGTGGCATAAACATCTTCCGCATTGCGGACGATGAAACTGTGTTTCACCACCGGCAGACTCATGCCGAAGATATCCACTTCCTGAAACGCATCGGTACCCATCACGCCGGTTTGTACCTGCCCGGTGATCGCGACCATCGGCACCGAATCCAGATAGGCATTCGCGATACCGGTTAACAGATTGGTCGCACCGGGACCGGAGGTTGCCAGGCACACGCCGACCTTTCCGGAGGCGCGTGCGTATCCATCGGCAGCCAAGGCGGCTGCCTGCTCGTGTCGCACAAGAATATGCTTGATATCGCTATCGACGAGAGCATCGTAGACCGGCATGATGGCGCCGCCGGGATAGCCGAACAGGACATCGCAGCCTTCGGCTTCGAGCGCATGCAAAAGCCACTGCGCGCCTGTTTTTGTCGTCGTACTCTGTGCTTTCGAGCCGTCCATATCAACCTCCTGCGGGTGCTAACCAGGGCATGCGTGCACGTAAAGCTGCACCAACTTGTTCAATCGGATGTGCCAAATCACGTTCTTTCATGGCTTTGTAATTACCATTGCCAGCCTGATATTCGGCAACCCATTCCTTGGCAAAGGTGCCGTCGCGGATTTCCGCCAATACTTCGCGCATGCGGGTACGGGTTTCATCGTTGACGACGCGCGGGCCGCGAGTGAGGTCGCCGTATTGCGCCGTTTCAGACACGAATTTATGCATTTTCGCCAAGCCGCCTTCATGCAGAAGATCGACGATCAATTTCAGTTCATGCAGACATTCGTAATAGGCGACTTCCGGTTTGTAGCCGGCTTCGACCAAAGTTTCGTAACCTTGCAACACCAGTTCGGTGGCGCCACCGCAGAGCACGGCTTGTTCGCCGAACAGATCGGTTTCGGTTTCTTCGGCGAAATGGGTTTCGATCAACATCGCACGGGCGCCGCCGATGCCGGCCGCGTAGGCCAATACTTTTTCACGGGCCTGGCCGCTGGCGTCCTGATGGATTGCGTATAAACACGGCACGCCATGGCCTTTCTCGTATTCGCGACGGACGAGCGCACCCGGGCCTTTCGGCGCGACTAGAATCACGTCGATATCGGCACGCGGTTTGATCTGTCCGAAATGCACATTGAAGCCGTGGGCGAACAACAAGGCTGCATTCGGTTTCAGGTTTTTCTCGATCGCTTCTTCGTACAATTTCGGCTGCACCATGTCGGGTGTCAGCACGGCGACGAGATCGGCCTGCTTCACGGCTTCCGCCGGTTCTTCCACACGCAAGCCATCGGCCTGTGCATTTTTCCAACTCGGGCCATCGCGGCGCACGCCGACGACGACATCCAAACCCGATTCATGCAGATTCAAAGCATGTGCACGACCCTGGCTGCCGTATCCGAGAATAACGATGCGTTTGCCCTTCAGTGCATCTGTGGTGGCGGCGGTTGTCATGGTGTGTCTCCCTGGGTTGTCGTTGAAAAGAAATTTTTTGTAAGTGGTTTAAAAGGCATCGGTGACAGCTCCTTTCGAAGCGGAACTGACAAGACGGGCATATTTCGCAAGTGCGCCACGGGTGACGGAAGGCTTTCTGGCTTTCCAATCGGCGCGACGCGATTCCAGATCGGCATCGGTATTGATCGTGCGGGTGTCGGCATCGATCACGATGCGGTCGCCTTCTTTCAGCA
>CAZPCE010000521.1:0-1685 GCA_964584915.1 uncultured Arenimonas sp.
GCACGAAAAAGCCTTCAAGAAGTCCGCCAATACCGTTGGCGACGTGATGGGCAAAGGCGTCCCGGCGGCCCTGCTCGGGGCTGCAACAAAATTGCAGTTCAGTCGTTCCATGGCTGAGCTGCTGTCACAACAGAAGCCCGGGTCAGAACCACCCCACCCCTGTGACATTGTGGCGTCGGTGAACCACGCGATGACACCTCACCTGCAGGCACTCGAGGCTTTCGTCACCCTGGTCTATCTCCGCATCGACACACGAACCGACACGGTCACCTGGGTGGGTTGTGGCCATGAAGAGCCCTTGCTGATCGGTCGCGGTGGCGAAATCCAGACTTTCAAGAATCAGCTCCCGCCCATTGGTGTCTTTTCAACGGACGACGTGGCCCAGGACAGCCGCACCCTGCTGGCTGGTGATGCCGTCTTCCTGTGCTCTGACGGTGCCGCAGACGCACTGCTTCCTGACGGCACCCGGCTGGGGCGCGATCGACTCAATGAAAGCGTGCGCTCCAGCATGATCAAACTGGGGAAACCTGCGATGGCATTGCACTCGCTGCGCAACTCCCTGCTCCAAGACGTCGATATCGCCGACGACCTGACGACCGTGTTGCTGGTGCGTCACGACGAAAATCGCCCGATTTATCGCCTTGAGGTTCCCGTTACCCTGAGCGCGCTGGGCCTCATTCGTGACTTCGTGACCGAACATACGAAAAAGGCCGCGATACCCGACGATACAGCGGGTCCCTTCGTGGTGGCGGCAGTGGAGGTCATGACGAACATCATCCGCCATGCCACTGGTCGGCTATCCGATGCGCCCGTTGAACTGTTCATTCGCCACAAGGCCGGTGGGCTGATTCTGGAAACCTCATACCTTGGAGATCCGTACGCGCCGCCTGTCGATGCGCCCGATACCGATCTTTCAACTTTCCCGGAGGGCGGCTTCGGCCTTTTCATCATCCGCAACGCCTGTGACAAGGTTGAGTACCGGTCGAGCGACGGCGTCAATACTGTTCGCATGACGCTCCTGAATCACGCCTTGGCTCAAGGCACCGGGGCGTCAATTCGATCGAGCCGGTAGCCATATCCGTAGACCGGGGACATCTTCCATCCGCGCGAACCGTCGAGCAACAGCTTCTTGCGCAGGCGGCTCACATGAGTGTCCACGGTCCGCGTGTCGACGTCCGTATTCAGGCCCCAGATCTTGTTCAGCAAATGGTCCCGAGACAACAGCTTTCCAGGGCTTTGAAACAGGTACACGGCCAGATCGAACTCCTTTTGGGTCAGCGAAACCGGCGCGCCCTCCATTGAAAGCACGTGTCGCTGAATGTCCACTTCGTAGACCCCCAAATGAAGCACCGGGAGACCGCCAGGCCTGGCCCGTCGTGCGGCCGCTGAAAGCCGTGCGATCAACTCGTTCTGCTTTGGGGGCTTGACGACGTAATCATCCGCTCCGGCCTGTAACGCCTGCACGACGCCCGATTCCTCATCACGCGCTGTGAGGACGACAACCGCGACTTCCCACCCAAGATTCCGGCGGACCCAGTGGATGACCTCTTCGCTGTTGCCATCGGGTAGCACCCAGTCCAGCAGCAATAGGTCGAAGCTTTCGCGCTTCAAACCCTCTGTCATTTCTGCGATCGTGCCGTATTCCCGATGCGTATGTCCTCCAGCCGTGAGCCAAAGTGATATCA
>CAZPCE010000522.1:0-1675 GCA_964584915.1 uncultured Arenimonas sp.
TCAACGAGATGATCAATGCACCGAAAAATACGGCACATGACGGTAATCGAGTTGGCGCACCCAGGGTGAAATGGCGGGACATTACAGACGGCCCATCAACACCAGAACAATCACGATGACGACCACGAGGCCAAGCCCACCGCTGGGCGCATAGCCCCAATTTTTGCTGTGACCCCAATTTGGCAATGCGCCGACCAGCATCAGGATAAGAATGATTAAAAGAATTGTGCCCAAGCTCATGTGAATCTCCTTGAAGTTTTTGTCATGTAAAAAAGCAGCGAAATCCTGTGGATTCCGCTGCCGGGTCAAACAGCAGAATTGCGTATCGTTTGCTTATTTGCGGTCGCTACCATCAACGCCCTGTTCGCCTTGAACACCATCATTGCCCTGATTGCCTTGTTCGCCTTCTGGACCCGTATTGCCAGTATTGCCTTGGTCACCCTGGGCACCGGTGTCGCCGGTGTTACCCGTATTGCCCTGATCGCCCTGCATGCCGGTATTGCCGGTGTTGCCGGTATCACCTTTTTCACCGGGAGGTCCGGCAATAATCACCGGATCCGGTTGGTTCACGGGAACCAGCACGACATCAGGTTGTTTTTCGTTGCATGCCGTCAGGCTTGCAGCGATCAGCAGAACAGGAATAAGTAGTAAACGCTTCATGAAAAAATCCTTTGAATATGAGAATAAAGAGCGGTGGCTTTTGCCTTCCGCCAAAACCTGGCAGGAATTCATTCATGCCTGACGCCAGCACAGGGTAGGGCGATCGAATCGATAGTTCGGTGCGCTTGCGAACAAAGAGGCGGTCAAAAAATACGAGCGTTAAGCCAAGGAAGCATCAACCCGATGCCGATTTGCGCGATTGCGTATACAGGCCAGTGATGGCACCGCTGGCATCGCGCTCAATGGGATGGATGTTAGCGGCCGAATCGGTAATCAATACTATCCGCTCCATCTTCAGGCTGGAGGAATCCCAGTATTCCGCCATGTCGGGCACGAATTTCAGCAAGGCGATGTTGGTCGATTCGGGACCATCGGGAAACCAGGGTTTGGCAAACGGTGTCCATAGACGGTTGATATAAGAGCGTTGTGTATTCAGCTCGCCGTGGCCGGAGAACGTGACATAGGTTGCCCGACTTGAATCGACAAAATTGAGATTGATGGCATCGAGATGCTTGATTTTTTCCGAGCGCAGATCGGTAAAGAACCAGAGCGCACAATTGCCATCGAGATAAAGCGGCAACATGGGAGAAAGTCATCCCCAGATTGTAGGACTGCGTTGTTGTTGTGAACCCACGGTGATTGACCTATCCGCCAAAGGGGTGATGGCCAGCCCTATAAAATGAATTTCAAGCAAAGTGAATTTTCTTATTTTTGATGAGTCTCATTGTACTTCTCAATGGGGGCATGATTTCAGGCCGGAGTATTTAAAAATAAAAGAGATAAAAAATGTAATTTCACCTATAGCAACAATCGCTGTTACTGCAACTGCCACCTCTTTAGTTGTAGAGGAGATTTCAAAAAACCTCGGAATGGCTTTTCCAAACATTTTCCGTTCCAGTTTTTCCAGGGATAATTTATCTTATGTCTGCCGGGAGGATGAAGACAAGTATAGCCAACTGCTTAAAATTGCAAGAAATGTTAATGGATCAGGAATAATATACGTCAGAGAGAGGAG
>CAZPCE010000523.1:0-1674 GCA_964584915.1 uncultured Arenimonas sp.
TGCAGCGCAAGCTCGAGACGATCTCAAAGGGCTAGTCACAGACGCCTCAGTTGTAATTGATGTCACGGCCTGACGAGCGGATGGACACCGAGAATCCGGCCATCACGTCAATCAATGCCATAACCATCACGATGAAGAACACGCCGGTCGCTGCAGACGGCACCATAAGAAACTCCACCAGAAACGCGATGAACACGCCCGTCGACAGCAAATGATCGACGACAGAGGCGTTTGACGTGCGGGTGGATTTGAGAATTTCGAAAAACAGCAGAATCAGCGAGGCAATGATGATGCCGTCGCCCATGTTGAGCGAAAAGCGACCGCCCGACATCATGCCCATCGAAAACACTTCCGTCTGCAACGGATCCCCGGCCGCACCGCCAGTGGCGAACACCACGATGTTGTAGAGAATGAAGGAAATCGCAAGAAGCGGGACGCTGGCGAACATGAAGGGCCTCGTTGGCGCAAATGTGAATCGGAAACAGGTGCGAAGGCTTAGCCGACCGGGGTTCAGCGCACAACCGTGCGCAGGAAGGTGACGAGCCGGATCGCCCGGCGCAGAACCGTGATGGCGCTGCCGATGGCGACAATCCACAAGCCCATGACCAGCACAAAACCATTGGCATGCCAAAGCTGTTCGAATGCTGCCAGTATGGCGGCAAGGGTCATCACCGCCATGCGGTGTTGCTTGGCCATCGGACCGCAATAATCAGCCGAAGCACCACAGGCGCGGCCATGTTCACGCACATATGCCGTCAGCACCGCGAGCGCCGCTGCCGCCCAGCCAAGTGTGGGGTTTCCAATGCCAAGTCCGGCACCCGCCAGAATGAGTATGTCTGCAACACGGTCCGGGAATTCGTTCCAGAAGGGTCCGTCTTGCGCGCTCTTGCGCGCCTCGATGGCTACCATTCCGTCAAGCAGATTGCACACGAGCCGCAACTGGCAAAACAGCGCCGCTGCGATCAGCAGCGAGAAGCGGGCAGCGCCGTCCGCATGCCCGGAGGCCCAGAAAGCCGCCCCCGCAACAGCGGCGGCGCCGATGCTAGCCATCGAAATCTGGTTGGGCGTCACGGATGTCGCGGCAAGACGTCTGGTCAGGTAGGCGGCCCAGCCGCTTTGACGGCTGGCAAGCGGGCGACGGTCTTTAATGTCAGCCATCAGGAACCCCATCCATAGCGCACGAGATGATAGAAAACCGGTGCGGAGAACACCACGGAATCAAGCCGGTCGATAAATCCGCCATGTCCGGCAATCATGTGGCCCCAGTCCTTGACGCCGCGGTCTCGCTTGATCGCCGACATCACAAGCCCGCCAAAAAAGCCCATCACCACAATGACCAGTGACAACAGCGCCGCATTGATCATGCCAAACGGCGTCATCCACGACAGCGCCGCGCCAACCAGCGTGGCCGACAACGCGCCGCCAACAAAGCCTTCCATGGTTTTCGAGGGTGACAGTTCCGGCGCGATCTTGGTCTTGCCGGCGAGCTTGCCCCAGACATATTGCAGGACGTCACTCGACTGGACGACGACGACAAGGAAGGCGATCAGCAAGATGTTGCGGCCTTCGTAGCCCGGGATTTTCAAATCGAGTAGCGCCGGAACATGGCTTGCACAGTAAACGCAGATCATCAACGCCCACTGCAATTCGGCAATGCGGATCAGGAACCTGTCC
>CAZPCE010000524.1:0-1673 GCA_964584915.1 uncultured Arenimonas sp.
ATGTCGGCGCCGTCGGAGGTCTGGTCGGCATGATTGGCGGCCTTGGCGGCTTTATTCTGCCGATTACCTTCGGTGCCCTGAACGATTTCATCGGTGTGTGGACAAGCTGCTTCATGCTGCTGTTCGTGCTGGTGTCCACGGCCCTGATCTGGATGCACTTTGCCATCCGGCGCATGGACGTTGCACAACATCCGCAAATCACCCGCGATACCGATTTGCCGGAAATCATGGCAGCCAGAGACGCGCACTGACGGGAATTTGAATGTATGCCAAAGACCGGAATTGAAGCACTGGAAAAACTGCGTGCAGGCAATCAACGATTTGTCGATCACGTCATCAGTCTGGAGGCCTTGCTCAGCCATGCCCGCAGGGCCGAACACGCCAAGGCGCAGGAACCATTCGCCGTTATCCTGGGATGCTCGGATTCACGTGCTCCGGCCGAGTTTATTTTCGATCAGGGCTTGGGCGATTTATTCGTCATCCGGGTAGCGGGCAATATTGCCGCACCCTCGCAAATCGGCAGCATTGAATTTGCCGTCGAGCGTTTCGGTGTTCGGCTCGTGGTGGTCTTGGGTCATTCCAACTGCGGTGCCGTGCAGGCGACACTGGAGACCATTGATTGTCCCGGCGACGTGTCTCCGGCACTGCATGCCATCGTCGATCGCATCATGCCCTCGCTGACCGATACGCCGATGCTGGCAAAAGGTGACTGTCCCGAACGAACGCAATATGCCGTCCGGGCAAACGTCCGCCATACCATGCAACGACTCACGCAGGATTCGGAGTTTATCCATCGGATGCAGCAGGAAAAGGGATTGCTGATTGTCGGTGCCGATTATTCGCTCGATACTGGCAAGGTAGATTTTTTCGAGATTGCACCGACGCAATAAAGTCTGATGGGTTCGACCGATACCGATCAGCACCGATTAACCTGCCGGTGCTTCAATGACATTCCAGCGAGTTGATGCGTTTCAGATGGGCAGTGCAACCGTGCCCAAATGGCCTAGAAACAGAAAGCCCGACACCATCACCGCATTGATCGCCCAAGCGACCGTCAATGCCCGGGCGATTTGCCCGTAAACCACTTTCTCTACATTGAAAGCATTGATCCAGACCGCATGCATGATCCAGGCGGTATACGCGACGAAAATGGCGAGCAACGCCACGAGTGCCGGGGTTCCGATCTGGTGATAGAAATACAGTATCGTCCCGAACAGGAGATGACTAACAAGAACGCCGTAAATCCAGAAGACAAGCCAAAGCCGCGTATTACCCCGGCGATCCCATGCGGCAGATTCCATGTTCATTGGTTTCTCCTGAAAGTCGATTTGTCCTCATCCTAGCCCTGCTTTTCACGGCACTTCTTGACCTAAGTCAAAGATTTCAAATCCTGATGAAAACATGACGGCAAGGACCGGCAAAAAGGCCATGGCAGCGATATTCCCTTGACCATGGTCAAGGCGCCACCGTGGCTTCGCCGCTAGCATGACACCCATGATGCCAACGGAAAAATCCCGATAGGCGTTCCGTTGGCCACGACCTCACATCATCAAGGAGAAAAGAGCATGCAGTTCCAGGCAAACAACCCGATTTCCGCATCAATGTCAGAAGCGTTTGCTCGCTGGATGCAGGCACTCGATGGCTCGTCCGAAATCCTTGTCGATGCGGATACC
>CAZPCE010000525.1:0-1663 GCA_964584915.1 uncultured Arenimonas sp.
CATCACTCGCGGAGTTTTTATGCCACGCATCGCCATCCATTCGGATTCTGCCCCATCGGCCATCGGCCCTTACTCGCAAGCGGTTCGCATGGGTAACACCGTTTATTTTTCAGGCCAGGTGCCGCTTGATCCGGCGAAAGGCGAATTGGTGCAGGGCGATATCGCCACCCAGACTCGCCGTGTGTTCGACAATCTGAAAGCGGTCTGCACGGCGGCGGGTGGAACTTTTGATGACATCGCCCGCGTCGGGATTTATTTGATCGACCTGAAAGATTTTGCCGAAGTGAACGCGGTGATGGCGGAATATTTCACGGCGCCTTATCCGGCACGTTCGACCATAGAAGTAAAAGGTCTGCCGCGTGGTGCGCAGGTGGAAATCGATGCCGTGATGGTTGTCGCTTAAGACGGCATTGTCGCGAACCGCTTCCAGCACCGAAACCCATTTAACGCCTGCCGGTGAAGTCAGGCTGTCCACGCTATCCGGCGTTGGTCCCAAGATCGCCGAAAAGCTGACGGCGCGCGGTTTGGTGACCCTGCAGGATTTGTGGCTGCATCTGCCATTGCGGTACGAAGATCGCACGAAGATTTCCCGGATTCATGATTTGATTCCCGGCGAGCCGGCACAGGTTGAAGGTCGCGTCGAAGCGGTCGAGCGCGGATTTCGATACAGGCCGATATTGCGAGTTGCCATCGGCGATGACTCGCGTTCGACATTGACGATCCGTTTTTTCCATTTCAGCGGTGCGCAGGCACAGCAGTTTATTGTTGGTCGCCGTATTCGTTGTTATGGCGAAGCGAGGCCGGGTGCGCATGGTCTTGAAATGGTTCACCCGAGTTATCGTTTTCTGTTGGACAGCGATGAAGCGCCATTGCAGGACCGATTGGATCCGGTTTACCCGAGCATTGAAGGCCTTGGGCCGCAAACCATTCGCAAGCTGGTCGATGAAGCATTGCGACGCTTGCCGCCGGCATCCGAGCTGGAATTGCTGCCGAAAGCAATTTGTGATGAATTGAAACTGCCGAGTTTGCGTGAGGCGCTGATTACCGCGCATCGTCCTTCTGCCGAAACCACGATCGAAGATTTGCGTTCCGGCCAACATCCGGCGATTCGCCGTCTTGCCCTGGAAGAAATGCTGGCGCACCACCTGAGTTTGCAACGACAACGAATTGCGTTGCGTGCGCATGGCGCGCTGCCGATCAAGAGCAAAGGCGTATTCCAGAAAAAGCTGGAGAAAGCGCTGCCATACACATTGACGAAGGCGCAACAGCGCGTGTTTGCTGAAACCAGTAAAGATATGCAGGAGCCGGTGCCGATGTTGCGCCTGGTGCAGGGTGATGTCGGCAGTGGCAAAACCGTCGTTGCCGCGTTGGCCGCGTTACGGGCCATCGAGTCGGGCAAGCAGGTCGCCTTGATGGCGCCGACGGAATTATTGGCCGAACAGCATCTGAATAATTTCCGCGCCTGGTTCGAACCGCTCGGGGTCAACGTGATGTGGCTGGCTGGAAAGGTCACCGGCAAAGCGAGGTCGGCAGCCTTGGCGCAACTGGCGTCCGGCGAAGCGCAAATGATTGTCGGAACGCATGCGTTGATGCAGGAAAAAGTAATTTTTCATTCACTCGCATTGGTGATCGTCGATGAACAGCATCGCTTTGGCGTGCACCA
>CAZPCE010000526.1:0-1663 GCA_964584915.1 uncultured Arenimonas sp.
CCGCCAACGGCGCCGCCGTCGAATTTTGTATGGGTATGGTTAAAGACAAGTTTCAGGTTGCTGTTTAAGTACCAATTTAGACCTACGCTCCATGCGGTCGCCTGGCTGGCGGCCGTGGAAAGATTGGCATAAACCGGAAATGCATCGTCATCGATATCCAGTTCGCCGTAGCGCGCCACCAGTTCGAATGCGCCCCAACCTTCGCCATGGCTCGTGAACGGCGAATTCGGTTTTGCAACGCCGCGATAACTCGCATCTTCCCTCGTCAGCACCCAACTACCGGTAACTTGCCACGCGGTGTTGGTGAGATCGGTATGCGTCGCCGGCAATCCGGTCACTTGCAACTCCTGCTTCGATTGAATGTATTCAGCCTGCAATCCCAGCGCGTTGCGGTAGTAATAAGCCTGCGGTGACAGGCGGAAATGTTCGCCATCTGCCAGTACCGTATTGCGGTAATTGAAGAAAATATTCTGTCCCGGCGTACGGTAACGCGGAAGGAAGTTATTGCCCGCGCCCTCCTTGTCGCCCTTGCTCGCGGCTATACCGAAACCCAGGCCGGACAAGGCATTCGCATCGTTTTTCCATGGCTCGAAGAAAACCCGACCGGCGTATTCGAAATTATCATCGGCATCGGTGGTTGGATCATCACGACCATCGGGTGCACCGTTGTACACGCCGATGACGTAGTTCACGCGACCAGCGGCCAACTCGCCCTGCAACTGTGCACCGAGCTCGCGATTCGGGGCCAGCTCGGTCGGGAACGCGCGCTCGATCAATGCGGTCGCACCACCGGACTGCAGACGTTCGAGGCCGATCGGACCTTTCACCTTGCCGACTCGCAATGTGTATCTGGGATCGAATTTCACATCGACATAGGCATCGACGATCGTGGCGCTATCGCCGGCGAATTCCGGCGTCAGGCGGAACCCAATCAAGGAACCGAACGTGCCTTCAATCGTTGGACGTATGCGACGGAACAGGAAGCTGTCGTTTTGCGGTACGGCATCATCGCCAAAGAATAATCTTTGATCGGCTTGCACCAGGCCTTTCAGTTTTATTTCGAAATCGCCGCTGGCAGATTTTGCCGAGAGACCTTTTTCATTAAGGGTCAGTAGAGGCGTCGAAGTTGCTTTTGTTGCAGCCTCTTCCTGCTGCAACTCGAGTTTTCTTTCAAGAACGAGCAAGCGCTGTTCCAGCGTTGCGACTTGTTCCTGCGCTTCGGGATCGTCTTGCGCAGGGGCTTCCTCCTGTGCACCGAGATATTTTTCAATGCGGGCAAGACGTGCATTCAATGCATCGATTGCCGCCGTATCCGACGCCTTGCTTTCGGGATTGGAAGCGGAAGTGCTTGCCGCTGCTTCATTGGTGTTTGTGGCAAGCGCCGCCAGGATGGCGAACGACAAGGCAAGATTTTTGTGACGATAAGACATGGAGCCTCCAGGTGTGGTGTCTAGGGGTACCTCCAGTCGTCTGGTCGGTGATTAAGTTTTTTTGCAGCGATAGATTTTTTGCCGGGTCGACTACTCTTTTTCCAGCTTCACTTTTTCGGTTTTTACGACTTGGACAATGCGCGATTGATGCACGACCACTTCGACCGAACCGTATGGCGTGGCACGAATCGCCTCCAGCACGGCGCGTTCGTTTTCGCTGAGTTCCTGCCTTG
>CAZPCE010000527.1:0-1660 GCA_964584915.1 uncultured Arenimonas sp.
AATCAACAATTCTGCCACGAACTAATTTTTGCGCTTGAATAGCAAAACAATTAAAAATGAATATGAAAAGGATACTTTTTCTCAAAGGGATATAAGAATTTAGGGAATTCCTGTTGGAGTTCAGATAAGTTCAGGATAAGTATTTACTACGGCGTACTTTTTACAACAGCTTCAATTATACCATCGATGCTAATTTTATCGCCCTCTTCAGCGTCCTTAAAAAATAAAATTAACTCAACTTTATCTTTAAAGGTCATTTCGAAAAACTTTCCGCTATATCCCGATATAACTCCCAGTCCAGGATAATAATGCGAAATTGCTTCAGGAGCAATTTCTCTACCATCACTTTTTAAGAGTAAGATATTTTTAAAACCTTCTTTAATGGATATAGTCATTTTTTTGCTGGTTTTTCCTTTCAACCAAACGGCTTTTATGTTTGGTATATTCTCAAGCTTACTACAACTAATTGTTTTTAAGGTTCTATGATTTTGGTAATTACTACTTTGATCCATACTAACTTGTCCTGAAAATTTATACGCCCGAATTACAGAACAAAGTGAATAATCGTTATAAAGCGTAAAACTGTAAGAATTTACTTTTTCAGGTTCAGCGGGTACAATTACTTTCTCATTTTTCTTTTTAGGCACTGAAACAATTTCCTTTTTTTCAGAAATAGTATTTGTGTTGGGCTTATCTGCTTCCTTCAATAAAGAATGATCTATACCTACCTCTAATGCAGGGCTTTGTTTCATCGTATCCATTATCTCCTTCTTATCCTTACCATTCATTAAATTAACTATCTCCTCTGCAGTGGCTGAAGAACCCTTGTTTTCTGATTCGCTTTTTTCTATTGAAGAATTCGGAATATCATTTCCTGCTTCATTTACACTTGTATTATTTTGTTTAGTCTTCACCCATTCTCCTGAGTTATTCAGGGCTGAATCTTTAGTATTCTGAGCTAATTCATTGGAAGAAGAATTATTTAATTTCTGTGAGATAAAATAAACAGCAATTATCAATACACTTGCACTTAAACCAAAATACTTGAATTTAGACATCCATTTACTGCTTATGGTAGATGAACTTTTACCCTCCATTTGTGCATCTATCTTTTTCCAAAGATCTTGGCTTGGTTCAGCTGTATCAAACTCCTGTTTGTGTTTGTTTACAAATGTTTTTAATTTATCTATCATGGTTTACCATTTTTTGTTTAACCCGTTGGATTTTTATTTTTACGAATTCCGCTCCAACTATGCGGGAATCCTCCGGGTTTTAACTAATTCTATTAATTTTTTCTTTGCTCTGTTATATTGTGATTTAGAAGTGCCCTCGCTAATATTTAATTGCTCCGCAATTTCTTTGTGCGAATAATCTTCAAAAACAAAAAGCGTTAATATAGTTCTGTACCCATCCGGTAATTCCTGAATGCATTTCTTTAACCCTTCCACATCATAAATACTTTCTTCATCCGGTTCTTTTTCTCTAAAATCTGCTTCATCGATTGAAACAAAATTCAACTTTCGTTTCTTTAGCAAATCCAACGAACGGTTAATCACAATCCGTTTTAACCAAACACCAAACGAATAGTTTTTATCGTAGGTATTTATTTTTTCAAAAGCCTTCAAAAAAGCATCCTGAATTACCTCCTCAGCTTCATCAC
>CAZPCE010000528.1:0-1652 GCA_964584915.1 uncultured Arenimonas sp.
TCATCCAGTTTTTTCGGACGGATACTGGCTTCCGCAATATCGTCTTCGCGGGTCGCGCTGGTGGAAATGACGCGATCATTCATCAGATGGCAACCTTCGTTCCCAGCTCAACCAGACGATCACCCGGAATGCCGAAGAATTCCGTGGCCGACGTGGCATTGCGTGACATGAACAGGAACAGCTTGTCACGCCACAGCGCCATGCCCTGATCTGCACTGGCTGTCAGTGCCTCGCGGCTGGCAAAGAAGGTCGTATCCATCGGATCGAATGCAGGCCCCGGGATGGACCAGCGCTTGAGGGCTTTCGGCACATCGGGATCTTCCATATAGCCATAGCGCAAAGTGAGACGCGCAAAGCCATGCCCCAGATCGGTATGGGCAACCCGTTCGTTGTCGTCCGCACGCGGCACGCCAAGGGTTTCCACCGAGAGAAACACATTCCGTTCGTGCAGCACTTTATTGTGTTTCAGATTATGCAGAAGTGCGGGCGGCATGTAGTCGTTCGACGGCGTCATGAAGATCGCGGTGCCGCTCACGCGGACCGGCGGATCCACCATTACGCTTTGCACGAAATGCTCGATACGCAAACTGTCGCGATTGACTTGCTCGCGCACCAGGTCACGCCCACGACGCCAGGTGCGCATGATCGTGAACACGATCATCGTGATCGCAAACGGCACCCAGGCACCATGGAAAAACTTCACGGCATTCGCACTGAAAAGGGCGCTGTCGATCACGAAATAAATTCCGCCGACAATGAAGATGGCCCAGCTCGGCCAGCCCCAGCGGGACGATGCCAGAATCATCAGCAGCACGGTATCAATCAACATGGCGCCGGTAACCGACACACCATAGGCGGATGCCAGATTGCTGGAGGTCTTGAAGCTGACTACCAGAATCATCACCACGATCAGCAGGATTCGATTTACCCAAGGCACGTAAACCTGGCCGATGGTCTCGTCGGAAGTATGGACAAGCTTGAGCCGCGGCAGGTAACCCAGCTGCACGGCTTGGCGTGCCAGCGAGAACGCGCCGGAAATAACCGCCTGCGATGCAATCACGGTGGCCAGCATGGCGAGGCCAATCGCGGGATACAGCAGGACATCGGGCACCATGTGATAAAACGGATTGGCAACCGCTTCCGGATTCGCCAACACCAAAGCACCCTGCCCGAAATAATTCAGCAGCAGACAGGGCATCACGAAACCAAGCCAGGCGTAACGAATGGGAATGCGACCAAAATGGCCCATGTCGGCATACAGCGCTTCGCCGCCGGTTACCGCGAGTACGACGGCGCCGAGTGCGAGCCAGGCTGTCTTGCCGTGTTCGATAAAAAAATTCACCGCATAATGCGGGCTCAGCGCCTGCAGGATGACCGGATTTTTGATGATCTGCACAAAGCCAAGCACGGCCAGTACCACAAACCACAGAATCATTACCGGGCCGAACATTTTGCCGACCTTATCGGTGCCCCGCCGCTGAACGGCGAACAAGACCAGCAGCACGGCAATCGAAATCGGCACGACATAGGGTTTGAAGGCGGGTGTGGCGACCTCAAAACCTTCCGCTGCCGACAGCACCGACATGGCCGGCGTAATCACGGCATCGCCGAAAAACAAGGCTGTCCCCAAAATACTCAGAATGCCGACGGTA
>CAZPCE010000529.1:0-1650 GCA_964584915.1 uncultured Arenimonas sp.
CGAAACAACTGGCCATTTGCACGGCGCCGATCACGATCGGTCCGGGATTCTTCAGGAATTCTTCATAGGCCGCCCAGGCTTTTGTTGCATGTGGCGTGGTACAGATGGATTGGGTAAAACCAGAGTCTGGCCCCGCACCCTTGATTTCCTCAAACGCCAGTTTGGGTCCGGTGCAAATAATCAGATAATCGTATTCGATGTTTTGTCCGGCATCGGTGATCACGCATTTCTTGTCGGCAAGGATCTGCGTCACGGCACGCGGAATAAAGGTGATGTCCTTCTTTGACAGATACTCGCCGGCCTGCAGGCATATGTCGTCGGGCTTGCGCCAGCCAACGGCGACCCAGGGATTGGAAGGCGTAAAACTGAATTTCTCGCCCTCGCCGATGACCGTGATGCGATGGGTGGAGCCAAGTGTTTCACGCAATTCATAGGCGGCACTCATGCCGCCAAGTCCTGCTCCGATAACAACGATATGTGCCATGACGTCTTACTCCAATAGATGTAGCGCGGATGACGGCCAATATTTTTTATTTGCCGAGCAGATCGCGAACGACGGGTTCCATCCCCGTCAAACCTGCCTGCTTGCCGAAGGCGATCGCGTCTTCGGTACTGTGTTGGCGAAACCAGGCTTCGGTCAGTGCCAGCATGGCGCCGCAACGATTGCCGGTACCGCAATGCACCAGCACGCCACCTTCGGCGCCGTTCAGCACTTGCCAGAGTTGATCGGTAAGCGCCTTGTTCAAACTAGCAGGTCCTTCAACCGGCAGATTGATGTAAGTCAAATTGGCGTCTTTAACTTCCTGTGCTTCGTTTCTGCCCGGCAATTCGTTTTCGGGGCGCAGATTGATCACGGTCTTGATGCCGGCTTCGGCAAGTGGTTTCCAGGCATTTGCTTCCGGTTGTCCGCCGGTGATGAGTTGGGGGCGTGGCTGCCTGAAATTCGGGATTAAATGGGAGACATCGGTTTTCATGGGGGGATTACTCGCAATAGATTTTGTGGAGGGTCTGCATCACTTTCTTGACCGGGCCGTTTGGCAGCGAATAAAGCACCGTCTGCGCTTCGCGTCGCGTTTCGACGAAACCGGCTTCACGCAACACCGCCAGATGCTGGGACAACGCCGATTGGCTCAGCTCAAGCTGCGCCTGAAGTTCGCCAACGCTGAGTTCACCGTCCACCAGAAGGCAGAGGATCAACAGCCTTTGTTCGTTACCCATCGCTTTCATCAGCGACGAAGCTTCGCAGGCGTGGGCCTGCATATCGGCGAGAGAGGCTTTGGCGGCAAGTGTTTTTTTCGACATGGGGCGGGCCGGAAATGATGAATTGGCGACAATATATTAGAATCACCTAATATAAGCAATAGCTAATATAGGGCCGTTGGCCGGCATTCATGAATTTAGGCAAGCGCATCGCCGAAGCAGCGACAGACCCATGGCTGAGCGACTAGTCGTCGTCTCCGCCGTTATCGCCTTCGCGGCCTTCACCACCCTCGCCGTCGGCGCTGCGATGGCATTTGACGCAATTGTCGAAATTACGGATGCCTTCCTCGATATGTTCCGCCCGGATTCTGGTGGGAGTATGTTCGTGGCAGCCATAGCAGGTGTAACGGCTTAAGTCGTTATTGACGTGGCAGGTTGAACAGGAGGCGT
>CAZPCE010000530.1:0-1643 GCA_964584915.1 uncultured Arenimonas sp.
GTCAACAAGATGCCGAAAGACGTCGGCAATGCCTATGTCGCGCCATTCGACTCCTGGGCCAATCGCATTTCAACCTCGCGCTTCGTGCAGGACATTCCCTTGAGTTCGAAGGATGCAGCCTGGTCGCTGGTCGAAGCTTCGGAAAAGTGTCTGGATCAATATGCCGATCTGCCGATTTTCATCGGCTGGGGTTTGAAAGATTTTGTATTCGACAAGCATTTCCTGAAAGTATTCCAGGACACCTTCACGAAAGCCGAACAGCATGTTTTCGAAGATGCCGGACATTACGTGCTGGAAGACAAATACAAAGTGTTGGTGCCGGCGATCCGGAAATTTCTGGATTCCAATCTATCGGCCTGATGCGCTTGGCTGTGTAGGGCCGCTTGCGGGCGACGTAATCTATTCTATCGTCGGGCCCAAGGGCCCTCCTACATAGCATAATCAACCCATGACCGACATCTGCAACATCACCGCCGTCCTGTCGAAAATCGCCGCCGAACGACCAGGGCAAATCGCCATGCGTTGCCCTGGCTCGCGCGGCAGCGACGGATTCGCAAACTACGATTTAACGCTGACGTATGCGGAACTCGAGAATCGCTCGAATGCGATTGCGGCCGGTCTGAAACAATACGGCATCGTGCAAGGAACGCGTGCGGTATTGATGGTGAAGCCATCGCCGGAATTCTTCCTGTTGATGTTTGCGCTGTTCAAAATCGGTGCGGTGCCGGTTCTGGTCGATCCGGGCATCGCGAAATCGGCTCTGAAAAAATGCCTGCAGGAAGCCAGGCCCGAGGCCTTCATCGGCATTTCGATTGCGCACATCGCAAGAATCATTCTCGGCTGGGCCAACAAGACAAACCGATTGAATGTGACTGTTGGCAAGCGCTGGGGCTGGGGCGGAAAAACCCTGCAACAAATCGAAGCCGAAGGCGCGGGCGCGAATAATCAAATGGCCGAAACGCAGCCTGATGATGTCGCCGCGATTTTATTTACCTCCGGCTCGACCGGTATTCCGAAAGGCGTGGTGTATCGTCATCGGCATTTCGTGGCACAGATCGAATTGCTGCGTGAAGCTTTCGACACGAAACCGGGCGGCGTCAATCTGCCGACCTTTCCGCCCTTCGCCTTGTTCGACCCGGCTCTCGGTTTGACATCGATTATTCCGGATATGGATCCAACCAAACCGGCTTCGGCCGATCCGAAGAAATTGCATCATGCGATCAACAAGTTCGGGATCGACCAATTGTTCGGTTCGCCAGCATTGGTGGCGGTGTTGGCAAAGTACAATCAAAAGTTGCCGGGTATTCTAAGAATCACTTCGGCCGGTGCGCCGGTACCTGCCGACGTGGTTTCGAAAATGCGTGAGTTGCTGCCGGAGAACGGCAGGCTGTGGACGCCTTATGGCGCTACCGAATGCCTTCCGGTGGCCGTCATTGAAAGCCGCGAATTGCAGACAACCCGAGAACAAACCGAGCAGGGCGCCGGTACCTGTGTCGGAAAGCCAATGGCAGCCAACATCGTTCGCATTATCGAAATCACTGACAAGGCAATCGAATATTGGCACGATGGTCTTCAAGTTGAATCCGGACGCGTCGGAGAAATTACCGTCGCCGGTCCCACCGCCACCGATGAATATTTCGCGA
>CAZPCE010000531.1:0-1641 GCA_964584915.1 uncultured Arenimonas sp.
GTCAATTGCGCCGCAGCTCGCGCGACGTCACCAAACGTCAACGCATGTATTAATCTTTAGAACGCCTTGTGCGTTCTGATATTAAGGCCGGTCTTGCGCAAGCATCACCGGCCTTTTGTATTCCTGTAATTTGCCGGGAAATTTGAATGGAGAACACCATGAGCATGAAAGCCCAACTCACCGAAGACATGAAAACCGCCATGAAAAGCGGCGAAAAAGAAAAGCTTGCCGTCATTCGTCTGATCAATGCCGCGCTGAAACAACGCGAAGTCGATGAACGTATCGAAATCACCGATGCGATCGTTTTGGCCGTGCTGGAAAAAATGGTCAAGCAGCGCAAGGATTCAATCAGCCAGTTCGACGCCGCCGGCCGCGACGATTTGTCGTCGATCGAGAAATACGAACTCGGCATCATCCAGGCTTATCTGCCGGAACAAATGTCGGAAGCCGAAATCAATGTGATCATCGATGAAGCACTGGCCGAAGCCGGCGTCAGTGGCCCCCAGGCCATGGGCAAGGTCATGCCGATCATCAAGGCCAAGGTCGCCGGCAAGGCGGACATGGGCGTGGTGTCGCAATTGTTGAAGGCAAAATTGGCGGGTTGATGTTGTGTGCTTGTAGGAGCGTCCTTTAGGCGCGACAGATCTGGCGGGATTCGTCGCGCCTAAAGGACGCTCCTACGATCCAAAGAAAAAGCCGACTTTCGTCGGCTTTTTCTTTGTTTGAATTGCAAAACTTATTTTGCTTTCATCAACGCGATGGTCATATCCAGCATACGGTTGCTGAAGCCCCATTCGTTGTCGTACCACGAGCAAACTTTGACCAGCGTACCTTCCATCACCTTGGTCAACGTGCTGTCGTACACCGAGCTGTGCGAGTCGTGGTTGAAGTCGATCGATACCAGTGGTTTCTTGTTGAAACCGAGAATGCCTTTCAACGGACCGTTCGCAGCTTCCTGCACAATCGCGTCGATTTCGGCGGCAGTCGTTGCGCGCTTGGCAACGAAGGTCAAATCAACGACCGACACATTGATGGTTGGCACGCGCATTGCGAAACCGTCCAACTTGCCGTTCAATTCCGGCAGCACCAAACCTACCGCAGCAGCAGCGCCGGTTTTGGTAGGAATCTGCGACATCGTGGCCGAACGCGCACGGCGCAGATCGCTGTGATACACGTCGGTCAGCACCTGGTCATTGGTGTAGGCGTGAATCGTGGTCATCAAGCCGTGCACGATGCCAATTTTTTCATGCAGTACTTTCGCCAATGGCGCGAGGCAGTTCGTGGTGCATGACGCATTCGAAATCACGGTGAATTCGGATTTCAGTTGATCGTCGTTGACGCCGAATACGAAGGTACCATCGACGTCTTTGTCGCCCGGAGCCGAAATAATGACTTTCTTGGCGCCACCGGTTAGATGCGCCGATGCCTTGGCTTTCGAAGTGAACAGGCCGGTACATTCCAGCACCACGTCGACATCATGCGAGCCCCATGGAATGTCGGCCGGATTACGCACTGCATACACCTTGATGCGATCGCCGTTGACGACCAAGTCGCCGCCTTCTGCCGAAACCGTGCCCGGGAATTTGCCGTGCGCGGTATCGTATTGGGTCAGGTGTGCGTTGGTTTCGGCATCGCCCAGAT
>CAZPCE010000532.1:0-1636 GCA_964584915.1 uncultured Arenimonas sp.
CGAACACGCCGGTCAGCAAGGCGCCGACGATCCCGCCGATCCCGTGCACGCCAAACACATCAAGACTATCGTCATAACCGAGCTTACGTTTCAGGCGCGACGAGGCAAGGAAACACAGCACGCCCGCGCTCAAACCGATCACCAGAGCACCGGTCGGACCGCAACTGCCGGAAGCCGGCGTAATCGCGACCATCCCCGCCACTGCGCCCGACACTACGCCAAGCAACGACGGTTTGCCGTGCGAAATCCATTCCGCAAACATCCAGCTCAAGGCCGCGGCCGCCGTTGCAATTTGCGTTACCAGCATTGCCATGCCAGCGCTGCCATTCGCTGCCGCCGCACTGCCGGCGTTGAAACCAAACCAGCCAACCCACAACAGGCTGGCGCCCACCAAAGTCGAAGTCAGGTTGTGCGGCATCATGGCGGTGCCTGGATAACCCTTGCGTTTACCGACCATGATGCAGGCGACCAGGCCCGCGATACCGGCATTGATATGCACCACGGTGCCGCCGGCGAAATCCAGCACGCCCCAATCCCAGAATATGCCGCCAACACCGGCCCAGGCCATATGCGCGATCGGCAGGTACGAAAAGGTAAACCAGAGCGCCGTGAAGAAAAGCAGCGGTCCGAAACGAACGCGTTCGGCAAACGCGCCGACGATCAAGGCCGGCGTAATTGCCGCGAAGGTCAACTGGAACATCACGAACACGGTTTCCGGTATGGTCGCAAACAAGCTGTCACGACCGACGCCGTGCAACATGACCTTGTCGAACCCGCCGATAAAACTATTCAGGTTGACCACGCCCGCTTCCATACCAGCGGTACTGAACGCCACGCTATAGCCATAAATCAGCCAGAGCACGGTAATCAGGCTCACGATAGTGAAACATTGCATGAGTACGCTAAGCACGTTCTTCGAGCGGACCAAACCGCCGTAGAAAAGCGCCAGTCCGGGAATGCTCATCATCAGCACAAGCAGGCTGGAGGTCAGCATCCAGGCAGTATCGCCGGAGTTTGGTGCCGGTGCCGCTGTCTGGGCCCAGGCTGGTGAAGCGATGAGTGCGACGAGAAAAATGGATAACGCGATGAATTTCTTGAACATGGTCAACCCCCTTGTTAATGACGTTTATAAACACCATCAATAGGATTGAATGCTCGCGATTTTCGTGTTTAATTATGGGCCCGCTGAAAAAGGGCCGCTGTAGGATTTTTCCTACGTTTCACGCTCTTTTTGCCTGATATTCGCCGCGCATTCGCCCGAAGATACTGACATCGCCCCTTAGGAGTAAGAATCCATGATTGACCTGAAAGCGATTGATGACCTGGCACGCCGCCTGAATGATCTGGTTCCGCCCGGCCTGAACGATGCCCGCGCCGATCTGGAACAGAATTTCAAGGCGACACTGCAATCGGGTTTGAATAAATTGAATCTGGTTACCCGCGAAGAGTTCGATGTGCAGCGCGCCGTATTGCTGCGTACCCGCGAAAAAATCGATACGCTCGAGCGCGCCATTGAAGTTCTGGAAGCGCGCTTGAACGCGCCGTCCAGCAACAGCAAAAACTAATCCGGACTCGACAATCCATGACACTGGCGCTGGCTTACAGCCGCGCCCGGACGGGCGTTTATGCACCGGAA
>CAZPCE010000533.1:0-1115 GCA_964584915.1 uncultured Arenimonas sp.
ACGCCGCCGCCTGGAATGAAATGGCCGAGATGGGCTGGGCCGGGGTGATCATCCCCGAGGAATACGGCGGGTCCGATTTCGGTTACCTGTCCATCGGCCTGATCCTGGAAGAGCTGGGCCGCACGCTGACGGCCTCCCCGCTGCTGGTCTCCGCCGTCGGCGCGGCCTCGGCCCTGGTCCTGGGCGGCACCGACGCCCAGAAGTCCGAGTGGCTGCCGAAGATCGCCGAAGGGACCGCCGTCGGCGCCCTGGCCGTCGACGAAGGCGCCCACCACAACCCCTCCAAGGTCGCCACCACCTTCTCGGGCGGCAAGATCACCGGCAAGAAGCGCTTCGTGCTGGAAGGATTCCAGGCCGACGTGCTGATCGTCTCGGCCAAGGGCCCGGACGGCGTGGGCTTCTACCTGGTCCGTGGCGATGACGCCGGCGTCAGCCGCACCCGTCTGGCCCTGGCCGACAGCCGCGGCGCGGCCAACATCGAGTTCAAGGGCGCGGCCGCCGAGCCCCTGACCGGTGGCGCGCAAGTCGTCGAACAGGTCCTCGACCGCGTTCGCGCCGCCCTCTCCGCCGAAATGCTGGGCGCCGCCGTCCAGGCCTTCGAAGTGACTCTGGACTACCTCAAGGTCCGCGTTCAGTTCGGCCAGGTCATCGGTTCCTTCCAGGCCCTGCAGCACCGCGCGGCCAAGATGTTCACCGACCTGGAACTGGCCCGCTCGGCGGTGGAAGCCGCCCTGCAGGCGATCGACGCCGGCAGCCCGGACGTGCCGGAGTTGGTCTCGCTCGCCAAGGCCAAGATGGGCGACACCTTCCACCTGGTGTCGAACGAAATGGTCCAGATGCACGGCGGCATCGGCATGACCGACGCCCACGACGCCGGCTTCTATCTCAAGCGCGCTCGTGCGGCGGAAGCGGCGTTTGGGAACCAAGCGTTCCACCGCGACCGGTACGCCAAGATCCAGGGCTACTAGGCCGCTTCGACCCTCGGCTTGCCGGGGGTCGGGAGTGTTGAGCTGGGGCTGGGAACGGCCTGAGAGATTGGAGAGCCCCGTCGGTGCGAGCCGGCGGGGTTTTCTATGGGGCGACGAAGCAAGGCCCAGTCCGAGGCCCAACTCCAA
>CAZPCE010000533.1:1125-1621 GCA_964584915.1 uncultured Arenimonas sp.
AACGATGTTGCCGGGATTGCTGTAGAACGAGCGCCGATCGCGTCCGCCGAGCCATGGAACAGACCAGCCCGAGCCGGTCCAGGGAATCTGGCCAAGACGAAGCTCGCGCCGGCGCCTCCGGGGCGCCCAAGGGAAACGGCACCGTGGTTCCAAGCGCGGGAAGCCTCGCCACTTGATAAGTCTCGCGGTCGCCACTCCAAGCGACCCCAGCTGCAAGATTTGGGGGCCGCCCACCGCGCGAGCTGGTTCGCTTCAATACTTCACACGGTCAATATTCTGCAAGAACGTCAAAATTTAAAGTACGCGATCCTCATTCAAATCCCCCTTTCCCCTGTTAACGCAGAGCTTACCGGCCGCTGGATTCAAATTTCCCCGAGTGTTCAGAATTGGGCTTTTCGAACCCTATTCGAAACTCCTTCCTGCGCGCGTCGGTGCTTCAAGTGCGCCTGGGGAGGAATTGTAGAATGCTTGGTCACGCCCATGTTTGGGATTCGAA
>CAZPCE010000534.1:0-1620 GCA_964584915.1 uncultured Arenimonas sp.
CGTAGTTGCGGTTCAACAGGCCGTCCTGCAACTTCAGGTCCGCCTCGACGCACGCGATCTGGCCCGCCGTGCTGGCGCCCGTCGGCGCGCTCAGGCAGTCGTCGAGGTGCGACTCGACCTCGGAGGGTTTCGGCGCGGCCGAGACGGCGACCGCGCGGCTGGCCGCCAGCATCGCAGCGATCAGCAGGGGCTGCACTGCAGGCCGCGCCGGCCGATGGCGTAGAAGCGTTCGGCCCGCTGCTGCGTCAGTTCCGGCGCGGTCATCTTGGTCAGGATCGCCAGTTCCTCCTCCACCGCGTCGCCCACCGAGGCGATGGTGCCTTCCGGATCGGAGTGGGCGCCGCCGGGGGGCTCGGGGATGATCCGGTCAACGATCTTCATGCCGATCAGGTCCTGGGCGGTGATCTTCAGGGCCTTGGCGGCTTCCTCGGCGGTGCGCGCGCCACGCCACAGAATCGAGTTCGCGCCCTCAGGCGGGATCACCGTGTAGATGGCGTGCTCCAGCATCAGCACGCGGTTGCCGCAGGCCGTGCCGATGGCGCCGCCCGAGCCGCCCTCGCCGGTGACGATGGCCACCATGGGAACGGCCAGCATCAGGGACTTCTCAGTGGCCCGCGCGATGGCCTCGGCCACGCCGCGCTCTTCCGAGCCGACACCGGGATAGGCCGCGGCGGTATCGACAAAGCTGATCACCGGCAGGTGGAAGCGCTCGGCCATCTCCAGCAGGCGGATGGCCTTGCGGTAGCCCTCCGGCCGGGCGTAGCCGAAATTGTGCTTCACACGGGTGACGGTGTCGCGGCCCTTCTCGTTGCCGAGCACCACCACGGGCTGGCCGCGGCACCGACCCGGGCCGGATGGCGGGCCACCAGGGTCTTCTGCCGGGCGTCGAGCTTGGAGTAGGCCTCGCGGCGCAGGGTCGGGGCGCGGGTCCGCAGCGCCTCGATCGCGCCTTCCATCGCCCCGGACCCGGTGGTCTCCGACAGCTTGGAAAGCTCTTCGATCTTGGCTTCGAGGTCGGCGATCGGACGCTCGAACTCGAGATAGTGCGCGACCATGCGGGGACTCTTCCTTCCGTTGGCGGAAGCGCCGGAAACTAGGCGGGAACCTTCAGCCTAACAAGTAGGTGGCGCGGCGCCAGTTCCTTCAAGCGCCTGTTTGGAGGGAACGAAATCGCCCGCCACGACCTCACCCCGCATGAAGTCCCTGCTTGCCCTCGCCCTTTCCGTCCTGGCCTCCCCCGCCCTCGCCGCGCCGGGCTTCCAGGCCGCACCGACCGTCTCGGCCCGCGCCGAGGGCGGATCGGCCGGTGTGATCCGCGCGTCCATGGATGTCGCGGCACCGCCCGCCGTGGTCTGGAAGGTGCTGAGCGACTGCGCGGGCGCCTCGCGCTACATGCCCAAGCTGCTAAGCTGCAAGACCCTGGAGCGCGATCCGGCTGGCAGGTGGGATGTGCGTGAGCACCGGCTGGAGGGGAACGCCTTCAAACCCGTCATGCGAAACGTTTTCCGCACCACCCTGGAGCCGCCGCGCCGGCTGGCGTTCCACCGCACCGGCGGCGACTGGAAACGGTCCGACGGCGAATGGCGGCTCTCGCCGATCCCCGGCGGAACCCACGTCACC
>CAZPCE010000535.1:0-1616 GCA_964584915.1 uncultured Arenimonas sp.
ACAGCCATTGCAGGACATTTGCCTGCAACCACTTGTCTGTCGGAAAAAGATTCGTATCGCTGGCCAGATAGCAAAGAATGGCGTTCGACTCAGGCAAGTATTGCCCTGCTTCGGTTTCCAGCAACGGTACTTTGCCATTCGGATTTTTTGCCAGATATTCCGGTGTGCGGGTTT
The DNA here is from genome assembly GCA_964584915.1 of uncultured Arenimonas sp. Lineage (GTDB taxonomy): Bacteria > Pseudomonadota > Gammaproteobacteria > Xanthomonadales > Xanthomonadaceae > Arenimonas. Next base: position 175 of record CAZPCE010000535.1, read on the forward strand.
CTCCTGCAGCGCTGTTTACCTCAACCCAGCGATAAGGCCGAGCCAGTATTTCGAGCAGCAATTGCACTTTGTAGCAGTTGCCGGAAGATTTCATGCCGTAGATGGTATTCATCAAAATCAAAGTCCCAATCGCTTGCGATTTACAGTCCATTGCTCGCGTGTCTGTTGCCAGACACCGATTTCCAGACTCATGGGGGCCGGCAGCATTGCCTGGCGTTGATACATAGAGCCCAGTTTTTCGGCCAATGCAATCGAAGGAAGATTTTCGGCCGCGATGGTGTGGATGACTTCGGGCCAATCCAGGTTTTCGAATGCCCAATCAACACTCGCCACGGCGGCTTCAAGCGCAAAGCCTCGATGCCAGAAATCGGCATGCAAACCCCAGCCAACTTCAGTGCCTGGCCAGTCCTGCGGCTGCCACGGACCTATCCGACCCATCCATGTGCCGCTTGATTTTTCAATCACGGAAAACATGGCATAGCCGTGCGCTGACCATGCACCGATCATGGTCATCAAGCTACGCCAGGCCATCGATGCCGACTGCACGCCGCCCAGATGCCGCATGGTGTCTTCATGGGACGCAAAACGAATCCAGTCCGGCAGGTCTTCCAATGCCGGCGGACGCAGAATCAAGCGCTGGGTTTCGATAGTGTTGTGTTTCATCTTGTCGGCATGATGCATATATCAAACAGCGACCATCTGCAGAGAAACCTGCTTGACGACTTCGCCGTAGCTGCGCGTCCCTACTTCCGAAAAACCAAAGCGCTCATGGAAACGTCGTGATGCGTCGTTCGGAGGATCGATATCGAATTCACAGGTGACCCGCGCCACTCCGATGTTTCTTGCGAATTCGAAAAGGTCGTCATAAAGCTTGTTGCCGATACCCTGCCCCTGGAAATCCTTGCTGACCACGATGCGATCGACATACAGGAATTGGTCGTAGCGTTCGGTAAACCAGACATAGTTGCTGCTGTCGTAATTTGTGCCTTCACGAAAGGCCAATAAAAACCCGGCAATCTGGCCGTCTTGATCGACTACGCGGTGATACGCCGCTTCCGCGTGCAAGGTTTCAAGTCGCGCCAATGTCATGGGGCTCAGGAAATGCACGGATTCTTCGTTCAATTGAAGAATCCGTTCAAAATCCGCTGCGCTGGCGTCCCGAATCAGCATGAATCATTAAAACGCGTTGATGCCGGTCAGTTCGCGACCAATCACCAACTGATGCACGGTTTCGGTGCCTTCATAGGTAATGACGGATTCCAGATTCAATGCGTGGCGAATCGGGCAGTATTCGGTGGTGATGCCGGCGCCGCCGAGAATGTCACGGGCTTCCCGGGCGATGTCCAAGGCCATGCGAACGTTGTTCCATTTCGCCAGGCTAACCTGGGTCGGCTGCATGTTGCCGGCATCTTTCAAACGGCCCAGTTGCAGGCTCAACAACT
>CAZPCE010000536.1:0-1616 GCA_964584915.1 uncultured Arenimonas sp.
GCAATTCTGTCATCGGGCATGATGTTGGCAGTGACAGTGGATTTTGTGTAGCGCGACATGTGACGAAATTGCGAGCCGAGCATTTCACCGCGATCACTGATGATGCGTGGCGTCAGCGTCAGATCATAATTCGGCGCAAGATTCACGTAATACGGTGCAGAAATTTCAAGGCCATCTGTACTGCTGGCGAATGATGGCGTGAGAAAGCCCGACATACGCTGGTCGCCCAGTGGAAACTGGATGTACGGCAAGTAAAAAACCGGCACGTCTTTGACGCGCAGTGTGACGTCGTGCGCGCGACCCGATGAATCATTCGGGTCAAGCGTCAGGCTGCGGCTTTTCAATACCCACTGTTCGTTGCCAATCGGGCAATAGCTGTAGCTGGCATTTATCAATGCGATCACGCCGGTTTCACTGCGCGACAAACTGTCTGCGCTGCCGTGAATGTGTTCCTTGTGCATCACCCAACAACAACAAATCGGGTTCACGCAATGCGACATTGCCTTCCAGTATCACTTGCCGTGGATTTTTTTTCATTTTTGCGCTATCAGCGCGCAAATAACGATAGCCCTGGCTGATCTGCACATTGCCTTTGAGGGTAGATGACATTTTTCCAATGTCAGATTCCGTGGTGTCAGCATGCGCATTGAGCAACGCTCTGGCAGGATTGTCACCCTGATTTTGCGCAACAGGATCCACATAGTCGCCACAACAAATATTGGCTCTGACTGCTGTCAGATCCTGAAAACTGTGCTGAAATTTTGTCTTGGCAGGCAGATGATCCAGAGGGACCCAGTCATCGCTTAATTGCGTGATGTGTTTTGGATCTGGCGTGGCATTAGCCGTGTCGCCTGATGCGATCACAGTGTGTGTTGCTTGTTCAACAGCCTGACGTATTGCTGTGCGAGCTGTCGGGGCTGTGATGGTGTTGGCGGTTGCAGCAGAGGCAGCGGAAGTGGTTTGAGCAGGAACGGCACTGGGTGTTATGGCGGTGCCTGAACTTGGCTGTACTGGCCGAGCTGTATTTTCGAAGGGGATTGCGGTTGAATCGGCAAAACCAGCCGATGGGGTATCGACAGTTTTTACACCACTCGCCATACATTGCCATTCGCCATTCACGCCTTGTGAACAGTCCCAGCCGCCGAAGGAGGCACTGGAAAAAGCGGCTAGAACCAGCCCTAGCCCGGTCAGGGTTTGGCGATGGCTTACGACAGGCTGGCGCGGAAACAGTCTCATGCGGTCGATTCCGATATCGGGTGATAAAAGTACAGCATTGTAAGGTATTTATTACGGTTTTGGCGTTGTGCGTGCAGGCACGCGTTATGGGTAGAATGCAGGCTTATAAACGAGGGCAAACATGGAAACGGTGGAGAGGTTGAACGCCTGGGTCAGCCAGCAACTCGGCGGCCAGCAAATCGGGCTGGAAGCGCTGTCTGGTGACGCCGGTTTCCGGCGCTATTTTCGTGTGACAGGCAGTGCGCAAGCTGTCATGGCTGTCTATGCGCCGCCCGCTACCGAAAATACGCCCCTTTATCTGGCTGTTTCCAGTCTGCTGGCGACAGGCGATGTGAGGGTGCCTCAGGTATTGGCCGTGGATCCGGCGCAAGGTTTTTTGG
>CAZPCE010000537.1:0-1607 GCA_964584915.1 uncultured Arenimonas sp.
CTTTGAGCGCCTGCACGTAGTCGCGCAATAGACCGTCGCTGCGCACCGCGTGGGTCTCGCCGTACTTGTCGGCCAGTATCGTGCCCAAGCGACCTTGCTCGATCAACTCATGCACCTGCGTCTGCAGGTGCTGCGGGTAACCGGCGAGATACTTCAGTTGGTCGCGGGAAGAAGAAGGCGGGTTCATTTATAAGATGCTACAAACAGTGCCTAAGCAGGGCGCGGCACTCGACCGCCTTGGTCGGATGCAGAAGACGTCATGACTTCCAACAGCTCGCGAGTGGCGGCGAGCTTTCGAGGTCCGACTTGTTGGGCGAGCGATTGCTCATAAGTCTGATGGAACAAGCGCGCCCGATCGAGCGCCGCCCTCCCTCGACGGGTGAGTTCCAGTCGTTTCACGCGTCGATCGCCTGCATCGGCATTGCGCGATACATAGCCTTTGGTCACCATGTCGTCGACGACTTTCAGCGCGCCAGGCGACGTCATTCCCAACTGCGCCGCCAGCTCGCTCAAGTTGCATGGCGCGTCGGCCAGCAAGCGAAAGACGTAACCGAAAGAGGAGCCGATATCGTCGAATCCGGCCGCAGCCAGATCGGCGTTGAGGGCATCCTTGAATGCGGCGAAGGCCAGATTCAGCAGTACACCGAAATCTTGCGGGTCGGATCTTGACATGGTTAACCTTGGTTAATAAACTAACGTTAACTATTATACAGAGGACTTCCCATGACATTGCTATCTCTTGATGACGCCCCGATCTTTACGCTCCCCGGAGTTCGCTTCACGACCCTGTCCGCCCCAAGCCGTGGCGCCCGTGAAAACGCGGTCTGGGAGGTCACGGTGGAGCCCGGAGTCGCCGGTTCCGCCCATTACCTGACACGCGAGGAAACCTTCGTTGCGCTTGAAGGAAGCGCCATCGCCGAGATCGATGGACAACGCCACGAGCTCACGGCCGGAAATGCTCTGGTCGTCAGGGCGGGTTTGGCGTTCTCCCTGTCGAACCCCGGGCAGCAGCCCTTTCGCGCGCTGGCTGTTTACCCCGTCGGCGGTCAGGTGATGATGGGAGAGCAACCCGCATTCACGCCACCCTGGGCTGCGTGAGCCATACGCGCCATTGGTCGCAGCTGTCTCGTCCAAGGCGGACTTCCACGGAATATCCACACTATGCGTTCTATCTTCATCGCCACGGTTCCCATCCACGGCCATGTCACGCCGATGCTGGCCGTAGCCCGTCATTTCGTCGAGCGGGGCGACCGCGTCCGGTTCCTAACGGGCAGTCGCTTCGCGTCAGCGGTAAGCAGTAGCGGTGCGGAGCACCTGAGCCTGCCAGAATCAGCCGATTTTGATGATCGTATCGATCTCAATGATCGTTTTCAGGAGCGTGCGACGCTATCCGGTGCGAAAGCCATTGCGTTCGACGTGATCGAACTTTTTACACGTCCTGCGAAAGCACAATACGAGAGCATCCTGCGCGAGCACACTGCGGATCCTGCAGATGCTCTGCTCGTTGATCCGGCATTTGCTGGCGCCGCCTTGGATAGACTCAAGATGTGTAGTGATTGTCGCGTGGTCGATATGGTGAAGAAAGAGTTATGAGTGAGCAGATAAAA
>CAZPCE010000538.1:0-1606 GCA_964584915.1 uncultured Arenimonas sp.
CCGCCAGGATCGCCGTCAACTGGCTGTCCACCACCGTGTTTACCACAATGGGTTTCTTTTCCATCGCCAAGCCTGCAGCGTGAATTTGCGCGGCGGCTTCACGGGCTTTATCGGCATTATCGACGAAGGCGATTCGGCGGGTCTGGAATTCGACCCCTTCAAACTGCGTCAATAAGCTGTGCCCAATGGTTTCGGCGGTAATTCCGGTGCCGTCAGAGATAAAAAAAACCGGCCTTGGCATTGTCGAGCTCGCTTGAATTCAGTCGGCTTATTCTGCCTGAGTGAAATAGATTTGGCTTGCGCGGCTCGGCGCGGGATAATAAGCACTTCGCTGCCCCATTCCCTGGAGTCTCACTTGAGCGCTTATGTCCTTTGGCTGCATGCACTACGTTTATCCGATTTAGCCCAGGTCGGCGGGAAAAACTCCTCGCTTGGCGAGATGATCGGGCACCTCAGTCAATTGGGCGTGTCGGTACCGGGTGGTTTCGCGACAACTGCGGACGCCTATCGCGAATTCATCCACGTCAACAAACTCACGGGGCGCATGCAGGAACGTCTTGCGGGACTGGATGTTGAAAACGTGAACGAGTTGGTCAAGGCCGGCGCGGAAATTCGCGGCTGGGTGATGAACGCACCGTTGCAACCGGCTTTGGATGCCGCCATTCGAGGCGCCTACAAAACAATGTGCGAAGAAGCCGGTGCAAAGGAAATTTCGGTCGCCGTGCGCTCTTCCGCTACCGCCGAAGATTTGCCGGACGCTTCCTTCGCGGGCCAACAGGAAACCTTCCTGAACGTGACCGGCGAAGACGATGTCGTCGCCAAGGTCAAGGAAGTGTTTGCGTCGCTCTATAACGATCGCGCCATTGCCTACCGCGTGCATCACGGCTTCAAACACGAAGACGTGTTTCTGTCGGCCGGTATCCAATTGATGATCCGCTCCGATATCGGTGCTTCCGGCGTGTTGTTTACGCTCGATACCGAATCGGGATTCCGCGATGTAGTGTTCGTCACCTCGAGCTACGGTCTCGGTGAAATGGTGGTACAGGGCGCAGTCAATCCGGATGAATTTTATGCCTACAAGCCAAGCCTGAATTCCGGCAAACCGGCCATCCTTCGCCGCACGCTGGGTTCCAAACAAATTCGCATGGTCTATTCCGACGCCCCCGGCGAACGCGTCCGCACCGAGCCGACTCCCCTCGAGTTGCAAAGCAAATTCTCGATCAGCGATGCCGATGTCGAAGAGTTATCAAGACAATCACTGGTCATCGAAAAACATTATGGCCGTCCGATGGATATTGAATGGGCCAAGGATGGCAATACCGGCAAGATTTATATCGTGCAGGCCCGCCCTGAAACCGTAAAGTCGCGCGGCAAGGCGACACAGATAGAACGCTACACGCTCAACGAGAATGGCAAAGTTGTTTGCGAAGGCCGCTCGATCGGCCACAAGATCGGTTCGGGCATTGCCCGCGTCGTGCGTTCGCTTGACGACATGAATCGCGTCCAACCCGGCGATGTCCTGGTCGCCGACATGACCGATCCGGATTGGGAACCGGTGATGAAACGTGCGTCGGCCATCGTGACCAATCGCGGCGGCCGCACCTGC
>CAZPCE010000539.1:0-1601 GCA_964584915.1 uncultured Arenimonas sp.
GGACCCAATCACGCATATAGGACGCGTATTCGTAAGCCTGGGTGCTTGCCGAGATGAATTTCCGCTTTGGCCGCTTGGCGTAAAGTTCCTGCTTGCGTTCGATTTCCGCCGCGAGACGCGCCATTTCAAGGCTTTGCTGCATCAATTCCCGGCCGGTCGGAAGTTTTTGCGGTGTGGTAATCGGGTGCTCTTCCGGTTTGATGGCCATGTTCTCGCTGTCGGCCGTGGTGCTCAGGACGCGCTGTTTCGGGTCTGGTTCCGGGGCCGGGGCTTGCTGGGTCATTTGAATCGGGGCGATGCCGGGGTCTGGTTTGGGCACGCTGGCCAATTGGTTGTCGCGTGGCCGTCGGGCTTCATCCTTGTCGCCGCCGCCTTTGTTATTGGCTTGCGCGATGAAGTCGGCATCTTTCGGCGCCTCGGTGGTTTGCGTTTCGGTCAGGATGACGTCCAGTGTCGGCATGACCGGGGCGGCGTCTTCCAGGCTGAAGCCGACGCCAAGAATCACGATGCCGTGCAGGATTGCGGCCAAGGCCAATGTCGCGCTCAGGCGCTCATTGGGGCCGATTTTGGGGGCAACTGGAGGCGCTGCGGTGGTTAAATCAGGCGTGCCGCTCAAGTCGTACCTCGATGGCGTCAAACATCTGGCCTGCAATATTCAAACCGAATTGCTTATCCAATTCGCGAATGCAGGTGGGGCTGGTGACATTGACTTCGGTCAGATAATCGCCGATCACGTCCAATCCGACAAAGATCATGTTGCGTCGTTTCAATTCGGGTCCGACCTGGGCTGCAATCCAGCGGTCACGGTCGCTGAGCGGTCGACCCTCGCCACGCCCGCCGGCTGCTAAATTACCTCTGAAATCAGTGCCTTGCGGTATCCGAGCAAGACAGTATGGCACCGGCTCGCCATCTATCATCAGAATGCGCTTGTCGCCCTGGATGATTTCCGGGATATACCGCTGCGCCATCACGAGTGCCCGGCCGCCTTCGGTCAGGGTTTCAATAATCACGTTGAGATTGGGGTCGCCGTGCTGCGTTCGAAAGATGGAGCGTCCACCCATGCCGTCCAGTGGCTTCAGTACCACTTCGCCGTGGGTTTCGGCAAAAGCTTTCAATTCAGCCTTGTCGCGGCTGACCAGGGTTTCCGGACAGCACTGGGGAAACAACAGTGCAGCCAGTTTTTCGTTCATGTCACGCAGGCCTTGCGGGTCGTTCACGATCAATACGCCGTCTTTTTGCGCCAGACTCAGGATGATGCTGTCGTGCAAATAATGCGAATCGACCGGCGGGTCGGTCCGCATCAGCACGACCTGCACATCGGCCAACGGTCTGGCTTCGAATGCGCCGAGCTCGAACCAGTTTTCCTTGCTGTCGCGGACCTTCAAGCTCGTCATTTGCGCCCATGCTTTGCCGTTTCTTACGCTCAAGCTGTAGGGTTTGATGTAATACAGTGCGTGGCCACGTCGTTGCGCTTCCAGCAGCATGGCGAAAGTGGAATCCTTCGTTGTGTTGATTGCGTTAATCGGATCCATTACCACGGCACAAGCGATCGACATTCCAAGACTCCGGCTTCAAGAAGGTGTAGCCTAACAGGGCTAAGC
>CAZPCE010000540.1:0-1596 GCA_964584915.1 uncultured Arenimonas sp.
AAGGTAACGCAGGTAAACGAATTTTCAAGAAGTCACCAACACCCCTTGTTATGCGTTATGGAAAAAGCATAGGCTGGCAACACGTCATTTGAATTACGCAGGAAGCACCCCATATTGATGTCATCGTAAGGAGACATTATGTTTAGTAAAGACTTGGAGTTTTCGATCGGCCAGTGCTACAAGCAGGCACGTGAGTCGCGGCATGAATTCATGACCGTGGAACACCTGCTGCTAGCCTTGCTGGAAAATCCGTCCGCGATGACCGTGCTGAATGCCTGTGGTGTTGATCAAAACAAACTGCTCGAAGGCCTGAAGCAAGTCATTGTCGACAGCGTGCCGGTGTTGCCGGCTGAAGACGCACGCGACACCCAGCCGACACTCGGTTTTCAACGCGTTCTGCAACGTGCGGTTTACCATGTGCAATCGTCAGGCAAGAAAGAAGTGACTGGCGCGAACGTACTGGTTGCCATTTTTGGCGAAAAAGATTCGCATGCCGTTTATTTGCTGCAGCAACAAGACATTACCCGTCTTGATATCGTCAATTTCCTGTCGCATGGCATTTCCAAAATTCAGGATTCCAGCGAGGACAAGAATTCCTCCGAAGCCAAAAATGATGGCGAGCAGGGTGATGAGCCGAAAGGCAATCCGCTGCAAGAATTCGCCAGCAATCTGAATGATCTCGCCCGTGAAGGCAAGATCGATCCGTTGATTGGTCGTGAGGATGAAGTTGAACGCACCATCCAAGTGCTTTGCCGCCGCCGCAAAAACAATCCGCTCTATGTCGGCGAATCCGGCGTGGGTAAAACAGCATTGGCCGAAGGTCTGGCCTGGCGCATTGTCGAAGGCAATGTTCCTGAAGTGCTGCACGATGCAATTATCTACTCTTTGGATCTCGGCGCTTTGGTCGCCGGCACCAAATATCGCGGCGATTTCGAGAAACGTCTGAAAGGCGTTCTGGCCCAATTGAAAAAAGAACCGCGTGCGATTTTGTTTATCGATGAAATTCATACGATCATCGGTGCGGGCGCGGCGTCCGGTGGCACCATGGATGCATCGAATCTGATCAAACCCGCCCTGCAAACCGGCGAGCTGCGTTGCATCGGTGCGACCACATTCCAGGAATACCGTGGCGTGTTCGAAAAAGACCGTGCATTGGCGCGTCGCTTCCAGAAGATCGATGTGGTTGAACCTTCGGTCGCGGAATCGGTTGCGATTCTGCATGGCCTGAAATCGCGTTTCGAGAAACACCACGAAGTCGAATACACCTCGGAAGCACTGCAAGCCGCAGTCGATTTGTCGGTGAAACATATTGCCGATCGTCTGTTGCCGGACAAGGCCATCGATGTGATTGACGAAGCCGGTGCGCGTCAGCGTCTGCGGACTCCCGATCAACGCAAAAACATCATCGACGTCGAAGAAGTGGAAATCATCATCGCGAAGATGGCGCGTATTCCTGCGAAGCAGGTGTCCGCCTCGGACAAGGATGTGTTGCGCAACCTCGAGCGTAATCTGAAGATGGTTATCTTCGGCCAAGACCCGGCAATTGAAACGCTGGTCTCTGCGATCAAGATGGCGCGTTCCGGCCTGGGCAACACG
>CAZPCE010000541.1:0-1585 GCA_964584915.1 uncultured Arenimonas sp.
AGTACGAAACCCGCACGCACAAGCGCGTGTTGGACATCGTCCAACCTAATGACAAAACCGTTGATGCTCTCATGAAGCTTGAGTTGGCAGCCGGCGTTGATGTCCAGATCAAATTGACCTGAGGTAACGGACATGACAGCTATCTATAAATTGGGAATGGTTGGCCGCAAGGCTGGTATGACCCGCGTATTTACCGAAGACGGTCGTTCCGTCCCGGTTACGCTGATCGAAGCCGGTGCTAACCGTATTACTCAAATCAAAACCGCTGAAACCGATGGCTATTCTGCGATCCAGGTAACTGCCGGTACCAAGCGCGCAGCGCTTCTTACCAAGCCGGTTGCTGGTCACTATGCAAAAGCCAAGGTGGAAGCAGGCCGCGGCCTCTGGGAATTACGTGTTGAAGCTAAAGACTTGGCTGGTTATGAAGTTGGCGGCGAAATCAAGGCGGACATCTTCTCGGAAGGTCAATTGGTGGATGTGCAGGGCGTTACCAAAGGTAAAGGCTTTCAGGGCACCATCAAGCGCTACAACTTCAAAATGGGCGACGCTACGCATGGTAACTCCTTGTCGCATCGTTCCCCGGGCTCGATTGGTCAACGCCAAACGCCTGGTCGCGTGTTTCCTGGCAAGAAAATGTCGGGTCACATGGGTGCAGTGAATCAAACCACGCAGCGTTTGCAGGTGGTGAAGGTTGATGCAGAACGTGGTCTCATCGCGATTCGCGGTGCAGTGCCAGGCGCTCCAGGCGGCGACGTTATCGTCTGGCCGACGAGCAAAGGTTGAGGATTAAGACATGGAACTTGCCGTAGTAGGTAGTACCAAGACCCTGTCGGTTTCCGATGATGTTTTCGGTCGCGAGTTTAGCGAAGATTTGGTGCATCAAGTGGTTGTTGCTTATCGCAACGCTGGCCGCTCGGGCACCAAGGCTCAGCTGACCCGTTCGGAAGTCAGGGGCACGACAAAGAAATTCAAGAAGCAAAAAGGCGGCGGTGCACGCCATGGCGATTATCGCGCTCCGATCTTTATCGGTGGTGGTGTGACGTTCGCAGCAAAGCCGCGTAGCTTTGAACAAAAAGTCAATCGCAAAATGTATCGCGCTGCAATGTGCGCGATTTTGTCCGAGCTGAATCGTCAAGACCGTCTGAAAGTGGTCGAAGATTTTGAAATCGCTCAGCCAAAAACGAAGTTGCTGATTAGCAAGCTAAATGAAATGGGTGCTGTGAAGCGTCCGTTGATTGTTACCGAGGAAGGTTCGGAAGCCCTTTATCTGGCTGCCCGCAATATTCCTTATGTGCAAATCCGCGATGTGCAAGGTTTGGATCCGGCAAGTTTGGTAGGTGCTGATCATGTGGTCATGACCGCCAATGCCATCAAGCAAGTAGAGGAGTGGTTGGCATGAGTAACACGACCGCAAGAGATCTCTCTGTATTGTTGGCACCGTTAGTGTCTGAAAAGACATCGCGCATCCAAGAAAACAACCAGTTCGTATTCGAAGTGGCGACGACCGCGACCAAGGCCGAAGTTAAATCTGCCGTTGAGTCGCTGTTCAATGTCAAAGTCGAAGCAGTCAATGTGGTCAATGTGA
>CAZPCE010000542.1:0-1584 GCA_964584915.1 uncultured Arenimonas sp.
TCACATTGACCACATTGACTGCTTCGACTTTGACATTGAACAGCGACTCAACGGCGGATTTAACTTCAGCCTTGGTCGCGGTCGTTGCCACTTCGAAAACGAACTGGTTGTTTTCTTGGATGCGCGATGTCTTCTCAGACACCAACGGAGCCAGCAATATGGAGAGATCTCTTGCGGTCGCGTTACTCATGCCAACCACTCCTCTACTTGCTTGATTGCGTCGGCGGTGATGACAACGTGGTCGGCGCCAACGAGACTCGCTGGATCCAGACCTTGCACATCACGGATTTGCACATATGGGATGTTACGAGCGGCCAGATATAAAGCTTCCGAACCTTCTTCCGTCACGATCAACGGGCGTTTTACCGCACCCATTTCGTCAAGCTTTGCAATCAACAGCTTGGTTTTTGGTTGATCGACATCAAACGACTCGACAACTTTCAAACGATCCTGGCGATTGAGTTCGGACAAAATGGCGCACATTGCTGCGCGGTACATTTTGCGATTTACCTTTTGCTCGAAACTACGTGGTTTTGCAGCGAAGGTCACACCGCCACCGATAAAGATCGGCGCGCGATAGTCACCATGGCGTGCACCGCCACCTTTTTGTTTCTTGAATTTCTTTGTCGTGCCTCTGACTTCCGAACGGGTCAGCTGGGCTTTGGTACCGGCGCGGCCTGCGTTGCGATAAGCAACCACCACTTGGTGAACCAAATCTTCGCTGAATTCGCGACCGAAAACTGCATCGGAAACCGACAGTGTCTTGGTACTACCTACTACGGCGAGTTCCATGTCTTATCCTTAACCTTTGCTCGTCGGCCAGACGATAACGTCGCCGCCTGGAGCGCCTGGCACTGCACCGCGAATCGCGATGAGACCACGTTCTGCATCAACCTTCACCACCTGCAAACGCTGCGTGGTTTGATTCACTGCACCCATGTGACCCGACATTTTCTTGCCTGGAAACACGCGACCCGGGGTTTGGCGTTGGCCAATCGAACCCGGCGAACGATGCGACAAGGAGTTACCGTGCGTCGCGTCGCCCATTTTGAAGTTGTAGCGCTTGATGGTGCCTTGGAAGCCTTTACCTTTGGTAACGCCCTGCACATCCACCAATTGCCCTTCCGAGAAGATGTCCGCTTTGATTTCGCCGCCGACTTCATAACCAGCCAAGTCTTTAGCTTCAACGCGCAATTCCCAGAGGCCGCGGCCTGCTTCCACTTTGGCTTTCGCATAGTGACCGGCAACTGGCTTGGTCAAAAGCGCAGCGCGCTTGGTACCAGCAGTGACCTGAATCGCGGAATAGCCGTCGGTTTCAGCGGTTTTGATTTGAGTGATGCGGTTGGCACCGGCTTCGATCAGCGTAACCGGGACGGAACGACCGTCTTCGGTGAATACGCGGGTCATACCAGCCTTGCGGCCAACCATTCCCAATTTATAGATTGCTGTCATGTCCGGTACCTCAGGTCAATTTGATCTGGACATCAACGCCGGCTGCCAACTCAAGTTTCATGAGGGCATCGACGGTCTTGTCATTAGGTTGGACGATGTCCAACACGCGCTTGTGCGTGCGGGTTTCGTACT
>CAZPCE010000543.1:0-1584 GCA_964584915.1 uncultured Arenimonas sp.
TGCAGGATCTTCCGGCGACAGGTTCAAACCGTCGATTAGACCGAAGGCGACGCCAATTAGCGTCAGCACCAGTCCCCATTTCAGGGCGGACATGCGGCGAATCTGCTCGTCTGCTTGCAGCATTGCCTTGATCAGGTCTTCGGTCGCATGGGTTTCCGACAAACGGCGACGCAGGCGGGTCTCGGCGATAATCTTTATCGCGGCAACGACGCAGATAAACAGTACGATGGGAATCAGAATGGTGAAGTCCATGGGAAATCCTTTAGTGACGATGTTTGGTGGCAATGCGGATGGTTCACATGAATAGAGACGACGACTTTACGACAGGTTGCAAGAAAATAAACGATATTTTGATGCAACCTCGTTCCGGGTGGCTGTATCTCACCTGATATGAAAGACGACCGGGCATTGGTGCAAGCGGTACTCGAGCGCGCCCCTGGCGCTTTCGAGCGACTGATTCTGCAGCACCAGAATCTGGTCTGGCACATGGTGTATCGCATGGTGCAGCAACGTGATGACGCAGAGGAATTAAGTCAGGAAGTCTTCCTGCGAGTACACCAAAAACTGCACCAATTCCGTTTTGACAGCGCCTTGTCGACCTGGATCGGCAGCATCGCTTTCAGCATTGCCACCCGTCACCTGCAGCGCAAACGCATATCACTGGTGGACGAAGGCGATGACGAGGAAGGCAGCATGCTGGAACGGATCGGCGATGATTTCGATCTGGAAACGGCCCATGCCGACCGTGAATTTCAAACCCATATTGCCGAAGCCATGAACAAACTGTCGCCGATACAACGCACACTGGTAACCTTGTATCATCTGGATGAAATGAGCCTGCTCGATATTGTCCGAGTGACCGAACTGCCGGAAGGCACGGTAAAAAATTATCTGTTCCGTGCACGCCTCAAACTGCGGCAAGCACTGGAAAAGAAAATGGGAGAAGCCGCATGAACAAACCAATGACGCCGCAGGAAATCGAACGCGAACTGCAAAGGCAGGAAAAAGCCGAGCAACGCGAGCGCACTCAAAGCAGCGAGCGCGACGATGAGGCTATCGATCAATACCGGCTTATTGATCGCGTATTGAAACAATCCGACATTCCCGCCTTGCCGAGCAATTTCGCCTCTCTAGTTGCCCAGCAAGTGAAGGATTTCGAAGAGAGCCCCCAGTTCGAAAACGCTGCGCTGCGCTTGACTGTCACCATACTTGTCATGGCAGGTCTGTTTTTCGCCGCCCCTGCCTTGATTGAATCCATGCAAAGTCTTTTGCATGCGACCCCTCTTCCATGGCCAATGTTGTTGGCGGTAGCTTTCGCTTTGGGTTTTGCCGCGGTGATTGACAAGGCATCACATCTATACCGTCTTACAAAAACATGAAGAGCGGGTGCTGGTTAAATCGCACCCGCCACGCCACAGCATCCCCGACAAGAGCATTCCGTAATGACGGAATTTATTTGTTGACAGCTTCCGGTTTCGCCGATTCTGCAGGCTTCGCGTTCTTCACATACTGCTCAAGCCAGGCATTGCTTTCTGCAAGCATGTGCAGGATGGATTCCCTGGCGCGATAACCGTGGCTCTCGTT
>CAZPCE010000544.1:0-1580 GCA_964584915.1 uncultured Arenimonas sp.
GAAGGCCCCGGGGGTCTCGAAGGTGTCGATCATGTTTTCGGGGAAGCCGAGCTTGGCCATCTCGGCCACGAAGCCCTCGCGGGCCTTGTCGACGATATGGCTGTGCCAGCCCGACTGCACGAAGGCGATGCGGGCGGGCCGGTAGGCGCCGTTGGCGGTCTTAAGTTCGTAGGAGGCTTGGGTCATGGGTGACTCCCTGGGTGGTGAGCAGCCACGACTCAGGGAGACACCGTCGGACGGGCTCACTCCCCCGAAGGGGCGCGGACCCGCCTGGCAGTGGTTCTCATAACCGGACTCTAACCGTCGGCCCCGGGATCACACCGGTGTCTGCTGTCCCTGGCGGCGATGAGGCCGACAGGCGCCCGCGGGCTCGTCCGGCCGCCCCCTGGAGAGGGAAGGCCGGCATTACCGCCGGTGGGGACTTTCACCCCGCCCTGAGAACAGGCTAGACCCAAGCGGCGGGTTCAAACAAGTGTTTTGATCTCGGGCGATGGACGGACGCGCCGGAGCGCCGCTAGGGTCGGCGCGAACGAGGGGACGGGCATGGGCGACGACGAGGGCGGCTATGACGTCGATGACTGGGGTCGGCTCGCGGCCTTCACGCGGGGCGTGGCGACCCTGGAGGATGTGCGGGCCAGGGCGGCGATCTTCGCCCTGGCGGACACTCAAAATGCTCGCATGCTGGAAATGCCCCTGCCGCAGCCGCTGATCTGGTGGAGCGAGGACGGGGAGCAGGCGGCCATCGCCGTGCAGGCCGAGGTGCACGACACGCAGGATGGCGAAACCATGGAGGTGCTGGGCCTGGTCTTCCCGGACGGCGGCGGCGGCGTGGCCCTGCTGGACGACGTCGACCTGGTGGACGACACCGATCCCACCTGGCGCCAGCTGGTGACGGGCGCCGTCGGCGACGAGACCGGCGAGGAGAGCTAGGCGCGCTTGTTCAGGGTGATGCTGGTGGCCGAGGCGGCGGCCGAGGGGGCGCGGGTGAGGGCGTAGCCGGCGGAGGTGGTGGGCTGGGCGGCGACCTCGTTGGCGATGGTCTTCACCAGGCCCTCGGTGACCGTGCGGGCGGCGTCCAGCGCGCGGCCTTGGCGGGCCAGCACGCTGTCGAAGGCCTCGGTGGCGCGGATCAGCCGCGTGCGCTGGGCGACCGGGGCGGCGGCCACCATGGCCGGGTTGGCGCGCACCCGGGCCGACTCGTGGCGGTAGATATTGGCCAGCCGCGAGGTTTCCTCGATGTGGACCATCGCCTCCTGCGGGCGCTGCTGCTCGAAGGCCTGGGCCTCCAGGGCCACCAGCTCGGTGAGGCGCTCGGTGAGGATGATCAGTTGTTCCACGCGGTCGGCGGCGTCGAGGGCGGACAGGGCCATCGTGATTTCCTAACTCAAACCTTGAAGCTTCAGCATTTCCTTGGCGACGTCGTCGGCGATGCCGATGCCGCCGGACTTCACGACCTGCTTGGCCATGGCCTCGTTCATGAAGGACTTGAACATCTCTTCGCCCTCACCGCCGCCGAAGGGTTCGGAGACCTTCACGTCCTTCATCATCTGACCGAGCATGACGGTGAGGAACGAGCCCTC
>CAZPCE010000545.1:0-1344 GCA_964584915.1 uncultured Arenimonas sp.
CGGGGCGAAGAGAGGGCGGTTCAGCCACGACACCGGCGAGGGAAGCATCTCGCCCTACCACCTCGAGGCCGGCGGCGACCTGGTCTGGGAATTGGGCAGCGGGTATTTCGGCTGCCGGACGCTGGACGGCGCTTTTGATCGCGAACGGTTTGCTGAGCAGGCCGCCCTGGAGCCGGTCAAGATGATCGAGATTAAGCTAAGCCAGGGCGCGAAGCCTGGTCACGGGGGCGTCCTTCCAGCGGCAAAGGTAACCCCAGAGATCGCGGCCACTCGCGGCGTGCGGCGTGGGGCTGACTGTATCTCGCCCTCGCGTCACAGCGCCTTTTCAACGCCGCTTGAACTGATGGGCTTCATCACCGATCTGCGGACGCTGTCGGGTGGTAAACCTGTTGGGTTCAAGCTGTGCGTGGGTTTGCCCTTGGAATTCATGGGCATCGTCAAGGCGATGCTCGAGACAGGAGTCACTCCCGATTTCATCGTCGTGGACGGCGCTGAGGGCGGGACCGGCGCCGCGCCGACCGAATTCAGCGACCATATCGGAACGCCTATGCGAGAAGGCCTGCTTTTCGTCCACAACGTGCTGGTGGGAGCGGGTCTACGCGACAGAATCCGAATTGGAGCCGCCGGCAAGATCGTCAGCGCCTTCGATATCGCCAGCGTCCTGGCCATTGGCGCCGATTGGGTCAACGCCGCCCGAGGCTTCATGTTCGCCTTGGGCTGCGTTCAGTCGGTCAGTTGCGACACCAACCGATGTCCAACGGGAATTGCGACCCAGGATAAGCTTCGGCAAGCCGCCTTGGTCGTCCCCGATAAGGCGGAGCGGGTTTACAATTTTCACCGACAAACCCTTCGTGCGCTGGCCGACATCTTGGCCGCAGCCGGTCTCAACCACCCCGATGAACTAGGTCCGCAACACTTGGCGCGCAGGGTAAGCGCCACGGAGATCAAACAGTTCGATCAGTTGCATACCTTCCTGAAGCCAGGCGAACTGATCGACAGCGGCCGCGGCGAGAGCTTCTACGCAACAAACTGGCGCCGGGCGCTGTCTACGCGATTCGATGGAGCGGCGTTGGTTTAGCTCCGAGATAGGATGAGCATCGCGAAGATGAACAACCCACCGATCGTGAGCAGGGCGAGGCCGATAACTGAAAGGATGCGGATACGTCCACATCGTTCAACACCAACACTTGAGTATCTTTCCGTCTTTCAATGCATGGGGCGACGGCGCTCGCTTGGCCGACGTCCAAAACGTGAGCATGAAGCTCAGATTTCGCCTCTGCTGCAGTAAAGTATGCCTCGAAGTCAGCCTGTCAAACGGCGTCGCCATGATCGACCTGCATACGG
>CAZPCE010000545.1:1354-1576 GCA_964584915.1 uncultured Arenimonas sp.
GAGAGAAGACATTTCATCTGACAACGACAATTGAGCGTCTCGGCGAATAGCCAAGACAAAATGTCGCAGCAATTAGAAGAGATTTTGGGGAGTTTATGCTCGGAGGGCTTTCTAGCCCAGATCGAACAACGTGAGAGGTGGACTGGCTAACCGCTTCGAATTGGCGCGGCGGCGATCATGAATATATTCAGTGCCCAAAATACTAATGCATACTTTGTGAGC
>CAZPCE010000546.1:0-1552 GCA_964584915.1 uncultured Arenimonas sp.
CCGACATCGCCGGCGCTTTGTGCGGTCCAGCCAAAGGCGCCCAGCAAGTTCAGCTTGGGAAAATATTCGGCAACTTCAACACCTACACGCGCATTGGCAGCGGCGAATTTTTGTTCTGCTGCACGAACATCGGGGCGCCGCTTGATCCATTCTTCCGGCGTACCAATAGAACGTAAAGCAGGCAGTTCGGGCATGTCGTGACTGCTGGCGAGCACTTCACGCACGGCGCTTACCGGTTGCACGGTCAGCACGCAGAGGCGTTGCTCCTGGCGTACGATTTCCGCTTCGATATTCGGCAGCTGCGACGTTGCCTGCAAGGCCAGGGCACGATTCTGCGCCAGCTCCAGTGCATTGCCGCGACCTTCTTTCAAACGCGCTTCCAATACGCGATCGGTGCGTTGCAGGTTTTCGATACTCTGCGTCTGGATTTTCAGGCGCTGTTCGGCACCGCGCAAGGCAAAGAAGGCCTGCGCCACTTCGGCATTGACCGACAGGCGCGATGAATCGAGCAGGAAGGCATCGGCATCGGCTTCGCGGCTGATCGCATTTTTCTGCTGGCGCAAACCGCCGAACAAATCGATTTCCCAACTGGCATCGAAGCCGGCTTTATAGCTTTCGGTGATACCGGTACCAGCTGGAATAAACGGATCCTGATTCGAAGCGCGGCTCTTATCGGCATCGGCACCGGCGGTCACGGTCGGAAACCAGCTGAAGAAAGACAGGCCACGCAAGGCCCGGGTTTCACGCAGTCGCGCGGCAGCCTGGGCAATCGATTTGTTTTCCTGTTGTGCGCGTGCCATCAGCGCACTCAGCGCCGGATCATTGAAAGCGGACCAGAGTGCACTTTCACTTGCCATGGTCTGCGTTGATGAATCCGCGGCTTTTGCCGCTTCCGCTCCCTGTGCCTGGTCAAATTTCTCCGGCACCGGTGCGTCCGGTTTTACATAACGCGGGCCGACGGTGCAGGCACTCAGGCCGATGACAATGGCGGCCGCCAGAAAACTTGTTTTCATGTTTTTATTTTCAATGCGTTTCATGCGCATTCTCCAATTGCTTCGCTTTCGCCTCGCGGCGTGATGACCAGGTGCGGATCAGCACATAGAACATCGGGGTGAAGAACAGTCCGAAAAAGGTCACGCCCAGCATCCCGGCGAATACGGTAATACCCATCACCTGACGCACTTCGGCACCAGCACCGGAAGCAAACACCAGCGGCGTGACGCCCATGATGAAGGCGAAGCTGGTCATCAGGATCGGACGCAAACGCAGACGGCAGGCTTCGAGTGCGGCATCGACAATGCTGCGGCCCTGCAATTCCAGTTCGCGCGCAAACTCGACGATCAGGATCGCGTTTTTGCAGGCCAGGCCCATCAACACGACCAAGCCGATTTGCGTAAACACGTTATTGTCCAGAAAGCTCGGTGCATAGGTCGGCGGGTTGATGGCCAGACTCAGGCCATGGAAGAAATTCACCAGCCAGATGCCGCCGATCGCCGAGAAAATGCACAAGGGCACAATCAGGATCACGGTAAGCGGCAAGCGCCAGCCTCCA
>CAZPCE010000547.1:0-1551 GCA_964584915.1 uncultured Arenimonas sp.
TTTTGTCGGGTCGGCCGATGCATGCCGAAGAAATAGCCGAAATCCTGCAAGTGGCCCGATCCAACGTCAGCAACAGCATCAAGGAATTGCAGAACCTCAATCTTGTTCGCGTCATACATATCTTTGCCGACCGTCGTGATCACTTCGAGACCTCGAAAGACGTATGGGAGTTGATGCGCACGGTAGTACGCGAACGAAAAGCACGTGAATTCGATCCCACCGTCGGCATATTGAAAGATTGTATGGCCGACCCAGCCTATGCGACTGAGGATAAGGACACCCGCAAGCGTATCGAAGATACTTATGGCCTGATGGTGGCGATGTCATCCTGGGGCGAAGAGATGCTGAGGCTGGAACCTGCCACCTTGATGAAAGTCATGAAGCTGGGCAGCAAGATTCAAAAACTGATCCGTGATGGTACGAAATGAATATCGCTTACCCACTGCGCATCTACTACGATGCCTCATGTCCATTGTGCCGCACCGAAATGCATACTTTGAAGCGTTACGATATCAAGCAGCGACTTGAGCTCGTGGATTGTTCGCCGGAGGATTTCAGTGATGAATTTTCCGTCAATGCCGGGTATCGAAGGGCAGAAATGATGAAACTGATTCACGCCCGTGATGCTCAAGGTCAATGGTTGATAGGTGTGGCAGTATTCGAGGCAGCTTATGGTGCTACCGGCATCATCGGGATGGAAAAAATCTGGGCCAATCGGTTCTTGAGGCCCTTATGGGATCGCATTTATCCCTGGATTGCCGACAATAGAATGTTCTTGTCTAAACTGGGGCTTACAAAAATGTTTGGCGTGATCGTAAATCGTGCGGCCAAAAAAGCAGCGGCTAAATCTCAGGCGTGCGCAAATGACATGTGTGAGCTATAGCTTCGGTTTTTATCTTCTTAAGAATACTCAAATAATCCAGCGTCTCTGGTATAAAAAATCATAATCAGCACGACAGCTTTCGGCAACGTGCGCAGCATCGCCGCTCAACGCAGTATCGCGTGAATGCCAGGTTTCAAAACCCGTTGATGCTTCAACGGCTGCATACCAATAAGGTGCCCAGACGCCATCGCTTTCACGGCGACCGGCAGGCCAGTGCAGCATTCGATTGGTAAATTCGATGCCGAGGTATTCGCATAAGGCCCTGAGGTATTTCTCAGGCGAACGCAAAAAATCGCCGGCATCGATAATGGGCGCCGCGGTACCTGTCGCTTCTATTATCTCGTCATGCAGTTTTCGTTGCTGCGGTATGCCGATATCTTCGGGGGTGACAGTGGCCCGGCTTTTGACATAAGACGCCACCACTTCCGATGGATCACGAATCAATAAGATATTGGTCAGTTTCGGAATCCAGTTGCGTTCGTAATGTGGCAACAAATGGTGAGTCATATGTTTCTGATACCAGATTTCACGTGTGCCGGGGGCATTGCCCAATAAATCAGAAATCACTTTTTTATAATCTGATTCACCTGCGGCAATAACTTCATCGCGTCCGGGATGATCCAGTTGGGTATCGGATAAAAAGGCGGCATACAAGGGCTCATCGGATA
>CAZPCE010000548.1:0-1544 GCA_964584915.1 uncultured Arenimonas sp.
AACTATCACGTCGCCATTTTCTGCAAGCTTCCGCTGTCTGTGCCGGTACCGCGGTATTGGCTCCACGCTATGTCTTTTCATCGAGTAACGGTTCGCCTGACGATGTACTCGTCGTCGTATTCCTGCGCGGCGCGATGGATTGTCTGCAAACGGTCGTGCCTTATGCCGATTCGAATTATCTGAAACAAAGGCCGACGATCGGCATTCCGGCTCCCGGTCTAACGAACGGAGCATTGCCGCTGGATAATTTCTTTGGCCTGCATCCATCGCTTGCCCCGATCTTGCCGCTTTACCAGTCTGGACGGTTGGGAATCGTGCATGCGACCGGGTTGAAGCAGAACCAGCGCTCTCATTTCGAATGCCAACGCAATCTGGAAGCGGGTTTGCAAACGACCGGTTTCTATCCCGGCTGGTTGAATCGTCATATTGGCAATATCGGCGTGGGCGAAACTTTTCAGGCCGTGAGCGTCGGGACTGCAGTGCAGGCTTCATTGCAGGGTCCGCAGCCGGCCATCGGGATGTCGAGCATTGCCGATTTCAGTTTCAAAACCAATTCCACCCGCAAAACCGAAATGCAGGACACTTTGTATGCGCTTAGCGACAGCACAGCCAAGCCTTCCGTCAGCGGACGTCAGGCGCTGGATGCCGTTGATTATCTGGCGGTCGCGAACCCCGGCCAATTTCCGGTTCAGAACAATGCGGCGTATCCGAATACGACTTTCGGAAATCGTATGAAAGAAGCCGCACAAATGATCAAGGCAGGCATAGGCTTGCAGATGGTCTGCGTTGATCTTGGCGGCTGGGATCACCATTCGAACATCGCTGCACTGATGCCACCGTTACTGGATGAACTATCCAAATCCCTGGTCGCATTTCATGACGACCTCGGTTCCTTGATGAACAAGGTCACCCTGGTGACCATGACCGAATTTGGCCGCCGGGTGAAGGAAAACTCCAGTGGCGGCACCGACCACGGTTCTGGGTCGGCAATGTTCATGATGGGCGGAAGCGTTATCGGCGGGAAGGTCTATTCGGAGTGGCCGGGCTTGGCGGATGCCAATTTGTTCAACGGCGATCTGGATGTCACGATCGATTACCGCACGGTGCTCAACGAGCTGATGCAAAAACGTGCACGGGACGGCAATATCGAAGCCCAATTTCCCGGTTTTACGCCAGGGCCGATGCTTGGGTGTTTCCGGAAGGAAAACCTGGATACATCCGGTTCTATCAAGCCGCCGAAACCGAACTACGGTTAATGCTAAGCGGATTGATCTAAACAAAAACGCCGACTTTCGTCGGCGTTTTCTTGCTCACATCACGAGGTCGAAGCGATTAACGCTGGCGAGCCTTGAAACGTGGGTTGGATTTGCAGATCACAAAGACCTTGCCGCGGCGGCGGACGACTTTACAGTCGCGGTGACGGGTCTTCGCCGATTTAAGTGACGACAGGACTTTCATGGATATTCCTTGGAGCGGGTTTACAAAGAAGCGGAAGTATAATCCAGAAAAAGACCGCTTGCAATACAAAGACTTGGCTGGCTTCA
>CAZPCE010000549.1:0-1536 GCA_964584915.1 uncultured Arenimonas sp.
CTGAAATCAATCCGGACGAAGCCAAAGCCGTGCGTCCGGATGCGATCATCGCGACCGGCCGTTCGGATTATCCGAACCAGGTCAATAATGCCCTGTGCTTCCCCTATATTTTCCGTGGCGCGTTGGATGTTGGCGCGACCACGATCAATGAAGAAATGAAACGCGCCTGCGTTTATGCCATTGCCGAATTGGCACGCAGGGAAGCGACCGATCTTGGCAGTGCGTACAGCGGTGAAACGCCGCGCTTCGGCCCCGATTGCCTGATCCCACGCCCCTTCGATCCACGTTTGCTGGTATCGCTGACGCCGGCCGTTGCGAAAGCGGCGATGGATTCCGGGGTGGCGAGGCGCCCGATCGGGGACATGGATGCGTATCGCGACCAGTTGAGGCAGGGGGTATTCCGCAGCGGCTTATTGATGAAACCGGTCTTCGACAAGGCGCGTGCGCACAAAAAGCGCGTGGCCTATGCCGAAGGCGAAGAAGAAACCGTATTGCGTGCGGTGCAAACCGTGGTCGATGAAGGTTTGGCGTTTCCGATTTTGGTGGGTCGCCCTACGGTGATCGAACGCCGCATCGCACGTCTGGGATTGCGCATTCGCAATGGCGTCGATATTCAAATCACCAACATCGATGACGATCCGCGTTTCAACGATTATTGGCAGCTTTATCACCAGTTGATGGAGCGTAAGGGCATTACGCCGGCTGCCGCGAAAGCGGTGGTGCGCGCCCGCGACACCGTAATTGCCGCATTGATGGTCAGGCGTGGCGAGGCTGATGCGATGCTCTGCGGTGTGGTCGGCCGTTATGTCCGCAAGCTTAAATATGTGAAGGAAATTCTTGGCGTTGAAGCCGGTGTCAAAGGCTTGTCGGCGATGTCGGCGGTATTGAACGACAAAGGTGTGTTCTTTTTCGTCGATACCCACGTGCAAGCCGATCCAAACGCCGAGCAGATTGCCGAATCGGTGATGCAGGCGGCTTATCGCCTGAATCTTTTTGGCATCAAGCCGAAAGCGGCCTTGATCAGCCATTCCAATTTCGGTTCCAGCGATACGCCGAGTGCGCAGAAAATGCGCGACGCGCTCGCCATCCTGCATCAAAAAGCGCCGAAGCTCGAAGTAGAAGGCGAGATGCACATGGATGTTGCGTTGATGGAAGAAATGCGTTCGCGCATTTTCCCGAACTCGCGCTTGTCCGGCAGCGCCAATTTGCTGGTATTGCCGAATCTCGATGCCGCCAACGCGACCTACAATTTGTTGCGTGCAATGACGGACGGCGTCGGTGTCGGGCCTATCCTGATGGGACTGGCGAAACCTGCACACGTTTTGACCGCTTCCGCGACAGTGCGACGCGTGGTGAACATGACCGCGATTGCCGCGGTTGACGCTATCGTGCGTGACGAGCGTGGTGGCTAAAGCATTTTTCCCTACGCAAATGCACATGAAATCCTGACATGCATTCGATCATCGATATTTTATCCTGACCATCACTCGCGGAGTTTTTATGCCACGCATCGCCATCCATTCGGATTCTGCCCCA
>CAZPCE010000550.1:0-1531 GCA_964584915.1 uncultured Arenimonas sp.
GGTGCCAATCGCTTTGCCATTTTTCTTAAATTCTGGACCATGGCGGCCATCAGGAACTCATCTCTTGCCCCGTTCATGCCTCTGAGTCTCAACCGATCCAGTCGCAAGATGCGTTTGAGATGCGCAAACAACATTTCGACTTTCTTTCGCTCACACCGCGATCGAAGATAGCGCGAGGTTGTCGACAATCTTCGTACCACATCACGTGCTTGCTCGTGGATGCTGCGTGCAATCTTGCGGATCGGTGTATTCGGACTACACCGCATTTTCAATGCACACTGTTTGCAGTCGTTTGCACTGGATCGATAGATGATCGTGTCGGCTTTGGTCACGGCAGAGCGTGGGGTTGTGAAGTTGCGCCAGTCCGAGCGAAGCACCTTGCCGGCAGGGCATAGGTATTGGTTGTCTTCTTGATTCCACTCGAAGTCGCTGCGCGAGAACGTCCCATCGGTTCGCTCCGATTTATCCCATACCGGCACATGCGGTTCGATGGCTTTTTCATCGATCAGCCATCCCAGCATCTCGGCGCTGCCATAGGCGGTGTCACCGATAAGACGATCTGGCCTTATGCCTGTTAGAGCTTCAGTTCTCTCCAGCATCGAACGTGTTGCGTTCACTTCCTCGGTGCGGTGAGCGCGAGTCGCCTCCACATCCATAATCACGCCGGCCTTGGTGTCGATCAGATAGTTGGTGGAATAGGCGTAGAAGGCCGGGCCACCAGGGGCTGCCGTCCACTGCGAACCAGGATCGGTCAGCGATACATTCTTGGGTGGCGTACGTGTTTCTTCCGAAGCATCTAGCGCTTCAAGATATTCGCGAACAGGCCGACTCAGTGACGAGGTGTTATCCCACGCCACCTCTGCACCCGGCACGCCACGCTGGCGATTGGCATCAGCCTTGATAACGCTTGCATCGATCGCAAAGCCTTCGCCGCCGACCAGTCCTTCCGACAAGCAACGCGCCAGCACTTTCTCGAACACGAAGCGCAACGTATCGTTGTCGCGGAACCGGCCGTGCCGATTCTTTGAGAACGTCGAGTGGTCCGGGATGGCGTCTTCCAAACCAAGTCGACAGAACCAACGGTAAGCCAGGTTCAGATGCACTTCTTCGCACAACCGACGTTCGGAGCGGATACCAAAACAGTAACCGATAATCAGCATCCGAATCATCAATGCCGGATCAATGGATGGCCGGCCGGTGTGACTGTAATGCGGAGCAAGATGGGAGTGCAGCTCGCCAAGATCCAGGAACTGTTCAATTCCACGGAGCAGATGATTGGCGGGAACATGATCTTCGAGATTGAAGGCATAAAACAAAGGCGCTTGGCCGACATCTTGGCGTCCCATCATGGCGAAAAATCCACTCAATAGATGGGAGATAAGTTGACCAGTTTTGCCACGTTCGATCAATAGTTTTTCAACACAATAGGCCGAAAGCGGACTGTTGTCAACACCAGTGATATTTTCAAGGTCCACTGGAATAACTTTCAAAGTCGACCAGCGCCTGCAAAATAGCCCTCATATGCAGACTA
>CAZPCE010000551.1:0-1523 GCA_964584915.1 uncultured Arenimonas sp.
CCAGCCGCCTCCAACGTCATCCGCAAATACAAGGCTTTCGGTGGCCTCATCCTGTCGGCCAGTCATAATCCCGGTGGTCCGACCGAGGATTTCGGCATCAAATACAATATCGGCAACGGCGGCCCCGCACCGGAAAAAATCACCGATGCAATCTTCGCACGCACAAAATCGATCGACCAATACCTGACGGTCAATTCTCCGGACATCGATCTAGACAAAACCGGGACGTTCGAAGTCGCAGGCATGGCTGTCGAGGTGATCGATCCTGTTGCCGACTACGCAGAGCTGATGGAAACGCTGTTCGATTTTGATCTGATCCGCGCCAAGATCAAATCCGGCCTGACGTTGCGTTTTGATGCGATGAGCGCCGTGACGGGGCCTTACGCAAAGGAGATACTCGAGCGTCGGCTCGGCGCTGCAGAAGGCTCGGTTATCAATTTCATTCCGCTGCCAGATTTTGGCGGCCACCACCCGGACCCGAACCTCGTCCATGCCCATGAGCTCTACGAACTCATGATGGCTAAGGACGCGCCGGATTTTGGCGCGGCGTCAGACGGTGACGGCGACCGAAACCTCATCATCGGCAAGCATATCTTTGTTACGCCTTCCGATTCCGTCGCCATGCTCGCCGCCAATGCGCATCTTGTGCCCGGCTACAAGCGCGGACTTGCCGGTATTGCGCGATCCATGCCGACGTCCGGCGCCGCGGACCGTGTCGCTGCCAAGCTTGGCATCGGCATGTATGAAACGCCAACCGGTTGGAAGTTCTTCGGCAACCTGCTTGATGCTGGCAAAGTAACAATTTGCGGCGAGGAAAGCGCGGGCACTGGCTCCGATCACGTGCGCGAGAAAGACGGTCTGTGGGCCGTCCTGCTGTGGCTCAACATTCTGGCTGTGCGCGGCGAGAGCATGAAAGCCATCGTGGAAAAACACTGGGCCGATTACGGACGCAACTATTATTCGCGCCACGACTATGAAGAGGTCGACAGCGAACGTGCAAACGGGTTGATGGCGGACCTCCGTGCCGCGATGGCGACCCTCCCCGGCCAGAGGTTTGGCGACCTCACGGTCGAAAAGGCCGATGATTTTTCCTATCTGGATCCGGTTGATGGCTAAACCAGAGCCAATCAGGGCATTCGTGTCTTGTTTGAAGGCGGCTCCCGCGTGGTTTACCGCCTGTCCGGCACCGGCACATCCGGCGCGACATTGCGGGTATATATCGAGCGTTATGAGCCCGACGCATCCAAACACAACATTGATACACAGGTCGCACTTGCCGATCTGATTGCGGCGGCCGATAAGATAGCCGGAATACGCGCCAAGACCGGACGCGGAGAACCGTCTGTTATCACATGAAGCATTCCACTCCCGGCATTCACCATGACGCGACCGGCGTCCGATTTTCTGTTGTCTCGCATCATGCCGATGCCATGTGGCTCTGTCTGTTTGGCGAAAGCGGCGACAAGGAAACCAAACGGCTCGAAATGGAACGCGTGCCCGGAGGCCAGTTCTCGGTCCACGTC
>CAZPCE010000552.1:0-1224 GCA_964584915.1 uncultured Arenimonas sp.
CGGCATTGCGTTTGAGGAGGTCAAGGTCCGCTTTGACTCGTTCGAAGCCGTGTCCACCTTCAAGCAGGCCATCCTGACCGTCACCCCCGTCGGCAAAGTGCCAGTGCTGCTGGACGGCGACCTGGCGGTCTGGGACACCCTGGCGATCGCCGAGTACCTGGCTGAACAATACCCGGACAAACAGCTCTGGCCCGCCGACATCAAGGCAAGGGCACGCGCACGCAGCATCTGCGCCGAAATGCACAGCGGTTTTGGCGCCCTGCGCAGCGCTTGCCCCATGAACATCGAGGCCGAGCTCAGCGACGCCGGCCGGCTGATCTGGCGCGACAAACCCGCGGTGCGCGCCGATGTCGCGCGCATCGTGGCCATGTGGGGGGAATTGCTGGCAACTTACCAGGGCCCCCTGCTGTTCGGCCCTTTCAGCATTGCCGACGCTTACTTCGCGCCGGTCGCGATGCGCCTGAGCCGGTATGCCCTGCCGGTGCCGCAGGAGATCAGCGAGTACATCGAGCGCCTGAGCGCACTGCCCGGCGTGAAGGCCTGGGTGGACGACGCCCTCGCGGAAAACGACTTTCGGGAATTCGAGGAACCGTACCGGATGTCGCGCTGATCATGGCCAGAAGCACCCTGGTCACGATTTACCTGCGTTACGTGCTCGACACCACCAAACTCGAGGAATTCGAGCATTACGGCAAGCTATGGATTCCGCTGGTGGAAAAATTTGACGGAAAACACCACGGCTACTTCATGCCCAGCGAAGGTGCCAGCAATATCGCGCTGGCCCTGTTCACCTTTGACAGCCTGGCGTCCTACGAAAGTTATCGCCAGCGCTCCTTTGAAGACGCCGACTGCCTGGCCGCTTTCCGGTATGCCGAAGAAACGGGCTGCATCATCAGTTACGAACGCAGTTTTTTCCGGCCGGTCTTTTCCTGACCCCACCCCTGCGGCGTTAACCATGCCGCTAAACTGCCCCCATGGACATCTACATGGTCGGTGGTGCGGTGCGCGATGCCTTGCTGGGCTTGCCTGTCCAGGACCATGACTGGGTGGTCGTCGGTGCCACGCCTGAAGATCTGACGGCGCTGGGCTATCTGCCGGTCGGCCGGGATTTCCCGGTCTTCCTGCATCCGGAAACGCGCGAGGAATATGCGCTGGCGCGCACCGAACGCAACACGGCCCGGGGTTACCGCGGCTTTGAGGTGTATGCCGCGCCCGACGTCACGC
>CAZPCE010000552.1:1234-1522 GCA_964584915.1 uncultured Arenimonas sp.
TTACGACGGAAAACGGGATATTCAGGACAAGGTGCTGCGCCATGTCACCGATGCGTTCCGCGAAGATCCGGTACGCATCCTGCGGCTGGCACGTTTTGCTGCACGTTTTGACGATTTCACGGTAGCACCGGAAACCATGGCGCTGATGCGCGAAATGGTCAGCCATGGCGAAGTGGACGCGCTGGTGGCCGAGCGTGTCTGGCAGGAACTGGCACGCGGCCTGATGGAGCGCACGCCTTCGCGCATGTTTGAAGTGCTGCGCGAATGCGGCGCGCTGCAGCATCTGCT
>CAZPCE010000553.1:0-1521 GCA_964584915.1 uncultured Arenimonas sp.
GCCCGCATTAAAGAAGATCTGTCTGCAGCGAAGTAATATTGCTTGCATGAAGTTTCGAAAAAGCCACCTACGGGTGGCTTTTTTATGCTTTGCGGATGGCGATCGGCATATTGCGCTCAATCATTGCCGGTTTAACATGTCGGCATGATTAAGGCGAAAGCAATACTCGCTAATTATTTCGCTTGCTCGATTCGTTCACTGGGTCGAAGTTCTCACGTGTTCGTTTTCTGGATGGTCCTGTCCGGATGTTGCATCGCTGCCGAATTGCCCGGAGAGTCCAGCGTTTCAAGTTTTGCAAATTATTCGCAGCTGGCGGGAACCGACGAAATGATCCGGCGAATAATGAGCCCGATCGCTGCGGATCGAATTCAAGCCTACTACCGAGACAATTCACAAAAGCTTCCGCAACAAAGCATTTTGATCGAACGGGAGCGCTTCGATTTCTACCTGCCTGCGGGGGAAACTCCAGACGCAGGCTATGGCCTGATTGTTTTTATTGCTCCCTACGATGAGGCTCCTATTCCATTTGCATGGCGAAAGGTTTTCGATCGCCACGGCATTATCTATGTGGCGGCACGCAGATCGGGCAATGATCACAATATGATCGGTCGCCGAATTCCATTGGCATTGCATGCCTATGAAAACATCATGAAGCGATTTCAAATAAATCCAGAACGCGTATTTGTTTCGGGGTTTTCCGGCGGATCAAGAACTGCCATGCGGGTCGCGCTGTATTATCCGGATATCTTTCGTGGCGCCATTCTGAATTCAGGCAGTGATCCGTTCGGCACCGCCGGAATATCAGTGCCGCCGTCCGATTTGTTCCAGTTGTTTCGCGCTAGATCCCGTATCGTTCAGGTGACCGGTACCGACGATGAATTCGTAAAACTCGAAGATTCCAAAATGAGAACTGCAGCCAACTCCTTTTGCATGCAACATGTCTACATGCAGCCGATGAGACGCACCGGTCATGCTTTGATGGGTGCCCAGGCAATCGACAATGCGATCATGCGGATCGATTCGGTGTCGGCGGCAAGCGTAGAAACCTCCGATTGCGAAACCAGAATGCGGAAAGATATCGATCATGGTCTCGCCCAAGTCCAAAATTATCTCGATCAGGGCCTGAACAAAAAAGCGGGTGAAGAACTTTCCTTGCTTGATGAGCATTACGGCGGTCTGGCGGCACCGGCTTCGGTCGAGTTGGCCAGAAAATTACTTGCGATCACGAACCGTAAAGAGCCATGATTTGAATGATGAACAGCAGAAATTCAGCATCGCAGAATTCAACCGGCAAAGCCGGAGCTTCTCAAGGAATACGGATCGATCTTTGGCTTTGGGCGGCTCGTTTTTATAAAACCCGCGCACTGGCCAAGCACGCGATAGAAACCGGCAAGGTTGAAATGTCGGGGCAAGCTGTGAAAGCTTCGCGCCTGGTAAAAATACGGGATCAACTGCGAATTACCCGCAGTAATGAGTTGTATGAAATCGAGGTGCTGTCGATAAGCGAAAAACGTGGAAGCG
>CAZPCE010000554.1:0-1516 GCA_964584915.1 uncultured Arenimonas sp.
TTCGATATCCATGACTTGCCAAAAATCCACGAGCAACTCGGCCTGAGCGGCGACGTCAAGGTCGCCGTTGTCTATCCTGAAAACTCGCCGGGCAAAGAAGATTTCGATTTCTACCAGATGCGCGCCTGGAGCATAGGGCTGAACAATCTGCGACATTTCAACAGCATGCAACAGGCCATGAACTGGCTGCTGGCATAATCAGCAGCCGGACAAAACACCTCAAACATCACCGATGGTGATTAGCGAATCGTTCCTACGAATTACGTTTCAGGCGAATAAGCGCAGACGTATCTTCGTCACCGAAACCCTGCTGCATCAGCTCGGCATAATCGGCCAGCGATTGTTCGATGACCGTCGCGCGAATACCGGCATCGGCTGCCATCTGTTTCACGATCAGCAGATCCTTGTGCAATAAAGCGGATTTGAATCCCGGCGTGAAGTTGCTCGCCATCATCGTGGTGCCGCGCTTATCGAGAAACCAATTTCCCGCGGCACCTGCAGCCAACGTCGGCACGAGCAATTCCGGTTTCAAACCCAACTTTTCGCCTAATGCCAAACCTTCGCAGACCGCTTGTGCGATACCCGCGACCAGTACCTGATTCACTGCCTTGGTCGCCTGCCCCGCACCGGTGTCACCCATATGGGTAATTTTTGCCGCATAGGCATTCAGTACCGGACGCACTTTTTCAAGATTTCCTGCAGTACCACCGACCATGATAGATAACTTGCCGTTTCGAGCGCCTTCGACACCGCCGGATACCGGCGCATCGATAAAACCGATATTTTTTGCCGCAAGAATTTTTTGCGCCTGCTTCGCGGTATCCATCGACACCGTGGAATGATCAACCACAACGGCACCAGCCTTGAGCACGCCGAACAGGGCATTCACGTTTTCGAGCACGTCCGCATCTCTTGAAACACAGAGCACGACGACATCACAATCGGAAAAAAAGTGTGTCGCGTGTGCGGCATTGACCGAGAATTTTTCCGCCAGCAGTTGCGCTTTCGCGATCGAACGATTGCCAACCGCCGACAGCAAACCTGCGGCATGCAAATGGCCAGCCATCGGCTCGCCCATTGCACCCAGACCGATAAACCCGACCTTTAGTTTTTCGCTCATTGCATCACCTCGATCATTTCATCAAAGCACGTCACCCCGTTGAAAAACGGGGCCCAGAAGCAAGGTTCAAAACAGGATTTAAAATCTGCTTCGTACTAGCTTCTGGATCCCGACTTTCGTCGGGAAGACGATCAATATGGTTTCTATAAACTTTTACACATGCTCTTCGTGCAAATACGTATAGCCGGTCAATCCATCTTCCAGCGCCTGCTGCATTTGCGCTGCCTGCTCGCCAGTGAATCCGGCGCCGGCAATCTTGTCGCGATATTGCTGACGCAGGGTATCGATGTGATAACCGACATAATCTAACATCACGTCGGTGGTATCGCCTTTGCGAGTCTGGCTGATTTCATGGCTGCCATCCGACTTGATGCGAATATTAGCCGAATAGGTATC
>CAZPCE010000555.1:0-1513 GCA_964584915.1 uncultured Arenimonas sp.
ACTACGGCATCCACGGAACGCCCGAGCCATCGTCGATCGGCAAGACCGAATCGCATGGCTGCATCCGCCTGAGCAACTGGAATGCAACCGAATTCGCGGCAGCGGTATCGCCGGGCATGACGGCGGCATTGCAGGAATAAATGGGACAACGGGAGACAGAACCAATGAGACGTTTTCTTATATTCCTGTTGGGCGCGATCTTTGGTGCGGCAGGCTTGCTGCTTGTCGTGCTGTTGCAATGGAACGCGCCGGGTAAATTTGGCTGGACTATTTCCTGGTTGCCGATTCAGCCGCCGCATCAAGCGGAAAATCTGGGCGGTATCAGGGCGATACCGCCAGTGACGGCGCCTGCCAGCAATGCCTATCCCGAGCCCGACATGAGTGCGGAAATCATTGCCGAACCCACGCCGATGCCGTGGCCGCCGTTCGCACCGGATACAGCGCCTGCAGCGGCACCGGTGCAGTCCAGTTCTCTGCTGATGCCGATAGCCACCATCAAGGCAAGCCAGTTAACCGATACATTCAACGATGCACGCAGCGGCGGTCGTGTGCATGATGCGATTGACATCATGGCGCCGAAAGGCACACCGGTCATCGCCGTCAACGACGGAAAGCTGACGAAGCTTTTCAACAGCAAGCAAGGCGGCCTGACGATCTACCAGTTTGATCCGACCGAAACGCATGCTTATTACTATGCCCATCTGGACAGCTATGCGCCTGGGATAAAAGAAGGCGACTCGCTGATGCGCGGCGATGTCATCGGCTACGTCGGCAGTACCGGAAATGCCAGTCCGGAAGCGCCGCATCTGCATTTTGCGGTATTCGTTCTCGGGCCTGAGAAGAAATGGTGGCAAGGCACGGCCATCAATCCATACCCGCTATTGGGCGGGATCGTGAAAAAATAGTCGC
The DNA here is from genome assembly GCA_964584915.1 of uncultured Arenimonas sp. Lineage (GTDB taxonomy): Bacteria > Pseudomonadota > Gammaproteobacteria > Xanthomonadales > Xanthomonadaceae > Arenimonas. Next base: position 910 of record CAZPCE010000555.1, read on the forward strand.
AGACGATTTTTATTCCGTGAGGGGCTAGGCATACTACCTTCATACGATCGCGGAGATTTTCAGTATGCGGATTTTAATCGTTTCTCTATTGTTGGCTGCTTCTCAGGCGAATGCGTCCTCCTTGTATAAATGCGAAGGACCAAAGAAAGATGCAATAAGCATTCAATCCGAACCTTGTGCAAAAGGGGCGAAACAAGTGTGGGTGCGAGACGGAACGCCCGAGGCGCCGCAAACAAGTGAACAATTGCGCGCCAACCAGGCCAAGCGACGCAAAGACGAAGAGGATGCCAGAGCCTTGTCGCGAATGGCAGGCACGGACTCGCAAACCAGCACTACTTATCGAAGCAGTTCGAATGGCGACGGCGCAAAGCAGCGCTGCAATTCGGCCAAACAGCAGGCGAAGGTCATCAGGGACCGCGATTGGCGATATCTGACCATTGAAAGGCTGCGCCAACTCGATGCCTGGGTCGAATCGGAATGCAAAGCCAAATAGCATGAGGATGCGTACTCGTCGCGATGCCTGGAGAGGAATTTTCTGATACTGTCCTCCGCAAGGGGGGCGCATGCCGATTGATCTACCGACCTTGGTTATAGCGGCATCGAT
>CAZPCE010000556.1:0-1507 GCA_964584915.1 uncultured Arenimonas sp.
CAAACTGCCGTGTTCAGTTTTGGCGGTGCTTATGCCGTGCTGACCTACGTTGCGCAGCGCGTCGTCGATGATTACCACTGGATAAGCCCACGTGAAATGCTGGATGGCTTGGCGCTGGCCGAGACCACTCCCGGCCCGCTGATCATGGTGCTGCAATTTGTCGCGTTCGTTGCCGCCTATCGACACCAGACCGATTTATCGCCAATCACTGCCGGCATTCTGGCTTCGTTGCTGACGGTATGGGTAACATTCGCTCCCTGCTTTCTCTGGATATTTCTAGGCGCACCCTATATCGAAAAATTACGTGGCAATGTCCGGCTACAATCCGCGCTGAAAGCCATTACCGCAGCCGTTGTAGGCGTGATCGCGAACTTGTCGCTGTGGTTTGCGGTGCACACGCTATTCGGCGAAACCGTTCAAATAAACTGGAAGCCGCTCGCATACGAACTTCCTGACTTCGGCACCGTTCAATGGCCGATGCTTTTCATAACCGTGGTCGGATTGATCGCTACGCTGAGATTCGGAATCAGCAGCATGAAAACCATGTTGTTATGTTGCCTACTTGGCCTGGCGAGTTACGACATTGCCCACTGATCACTCGTTAGCCGTATGGGTATGCGTAAACAAATCGACCACGACCGTATTGCCGTCATCTATCACGACGCGGTTACGCCCGGTATTTTTGGCGGTATAGAGCGCTGCATCGGCGCGGGCCAGCCATTCCTGGCGGTCTTCGCCCCCATGCAGCAAGGCAGCGCCGATCGAGGTGGTGATTTTTTCGTTGTGGCAATTCAGATTCTTTTCGATGTTATGGCAGTGGTGATCGCAAATCGTGGCCAACGCGGCAAGGTCAACGCCTGGAATCAACAAAACGAATTCTTCACCGCCCATTCGGAAAAACCGGTCCGACTTTCGTGAATTGCTCCTCACAATCTCGGCGAAATTGAGCAAGACGTTGTCGCCTTCTTCATGGCCGTATTTGTCATTGATGCGCTTGAAGTGATCGAGATCAAAAATCGCAAGGCCATAAGGCTTGTGATCGCGGCTGAACCCTTTCACGGCGATTTCCAGTTCGCGATCCATACCCCGGCGATTTTGAGCACTGGTCAGGGGATCCAACAAGGTCAGACTTTCCAGTTTCTGTCGTTGCGATTTGGTTCGAAACGCGAACATGAATGCAAGCAGCCCCACGACGGAGGCACTCACAAGAAACATGGCCAGTTCAAGCCTGGATTCAAACGCTTCGCCATGCCAGGTCAGGATGCAAAGTGTGAACAAGCTGAGTGCCAAAGCCATGCGATGGCCGAGTAGAAGGAAATTCACCAACAAGACCGGGAAGGTCCAGAATAATCCCGCCAAGCCAAGCAAGGTCGCACTGGCGATGCAGCCAAGATTGGTCGCGATGGTCATGAACAAGGCCGCCCGCCTGGTATTGCCGCTATACCAGGCATGCACCAAAGCCAGGCTTATTCCGGCGACGATCGAGATGTCCATGATCGCCGCCACC
>CAZPCE010000557.1:0-451 GCA_964584915.1 uncultured Arenimonas sp.
CGCATCCGAGATTCAACCGGCAAATGCTTAGCTGTGGTTCGGGCCGTCATCGGTTCCACGGCCGCGGCGGACGTGGCCGGCGCCATCATCAGCGCCGCGCCCGCGCCGGGCGGTTTCAAACGAATCGTCCTTTTTGATCGACGTGTGGTTCGGGCCATCATCACAGCGGCGGCAGCGGCGGACATGACCGGCGCCATCATCAGCGCCACGTCCGCGCCGCGACAACTGCATGGCATTATCCTGCGAGCGTTCGAACGCGGGAATGCTGCCGGTTTCCGATGGTGCGACGCTCGCGAAAGCAGGGGCCGTGAAAAGTGTTGCGGCAAGGAATGCGGTCTTCAAAATCATCGTCCGGGTCATATCGTCCTCCAATTGTTGGAATAATCCAGGTTCACAAGTCATGCTTGCAATTGAAGGTTGCCATGAAGCTGCTGATGGCCGCCTGACCGGG
>CAZPCE010000557.1:461-1504 GCA_964584915.1 uncultured Arenimonas sp.
GTTTCTGCAGAAAATTTGTCTTAACTTTTTGTAATATATGTATTTTTTGTGAGATTCTCTGGTTTGAACTGCGGATCATTCTCCGCAATTTCTGACAATTCGCCATTGTTCATCAAATGACGACGAACCGTCACCATAAGTTGCATAGGTACTGGAAATTAATGAGCCGGACGCAGGTTTTCCTGCTGCCCGGCTCGCCCCTCTGGACACCGAATGGTTGACTGGGAGGTTCGTCCCATCCGGCAACAGAACTGTTGTGTTGGCTGAAATCTGAAACGAATCTTTCCGCAATGCAACACAAATTTTTACTTTATTCATACTTTTCAATGACTTGACTGTTTATTGTGCGACTGCTCACTGTTTCACCATGACGCTTGCACCCATTTTGAGCAGTTGACGAAATCACAGGCGAAACCGCATTCTGGCAAAACAGGAGCGCCCGATGTTTACCAGCCAAATCAGCCTGCCAGCCAAATCCGGAGCGAGTCTCAACGTCTACCATGAACCCGCCATTGGCGATGGCCGCGGTGTGGCCGTCATAAACCATGGCCTTGCGGAACACGCCGCGCGCTACTCACGCTTTGCCAAAGCGCTGGCGGCGGCGGGTTTCCACGTTTATGCACATGATCATCGCGGCCACGGTGCCACGACGGCCCCCGGCGTCTCGCTTGGGTCATTTGCAACGGAGAACGGCTGGCAACGGGTGTTGGATGATACGCTGGATGTGCGTATTCATGCCGAATCGCAGCATCCCGTCCTCCCGCTTTTGTTGTTTGGCCATTCAATGGGCGGGCTGATCGCCATGAACAGCGCGTTGCGGGATCCGGATGGAATCGATGAACTGGCGGTCTGGAACTCCAACTTTTCGGCAGGCCTGATGGGGCGCGCAGGGCAGGCAATTCTGGCAGTTGAACGGATGCTGCTCGGTTCGGATGTCCCTTCTGCAATATTGCCGAGGCTCACTTTTCAGGATTGGGCGAAAAAGGAGACCAGCGGCCGGACAGACTTTGACTGGCTCTCGCGGGATCCGGCGGAAGTTGACA